>DATNQK010000192.1:0-9250 GCA_036704065.1 Stenomitos sp. | reverse complement strand
AGCAAAACTCACCTGAGAACCCGTATTCTGGAGTTTATCGAATACTTCAACCGTACGATGGCAAAGCCTTTTCAGTGGACTTATAAGGGCAAGCCCTTAACCGCTTAAATAGTTGATGAACTTATGCCAAGCTGTACTAGTCAGTTATTTCAGCAACAACCCCACTTAGTTTCCCCAGGAGGCAACGCCTATGGTGAACAAATGAACGCTACTTGTGTGCGGGATATGGATTACTATCTACGCCTAGTTACTTATAGTGTGGCAGCTGGAGAAACAACATCCATTGAGGAAATTGGTTTGATTGGAGTTCGTCAAATGTATAACTCTCTGGGTACTCCCATCGACGCAGTTGCCGAAGGAGTGCGTGCAATGAAGAATCTAACAACATCACTGATGTCAGGGGAGGAAGCTAATGAAGTAGGTGCTTATTTTGACTATTTGCTTAATGCTCTTAAATGAGACAATAATTTCTCACTAGTGTTTGCAATGTGATCTGCATAATCAATTTCACACTGCACAGATAAGAGGTGATTGTAAGGATATATATGTACTATACATTTTAGTGCTGCAAAGTGTGTTTATTATGCAAGTGAGCGGGTCGTCAAGAACAGCAAAGATCAAACAAACACTCAAATGATTTAAAGGTACTTATGCAAAGACTGCGGACCGTGTTTCCGCGAACGTAGCCTCCTCCGATAGCCAGACAACGAACTGTCCCCGAGGTCATATCAATGGCTATGAAACTCAGAAGTGAAAGACTATGGACTCGGAATTAGAGCCACAGGGTGAGTATTGGGAAAGTTAGGGGAAGCGTAATCACCGAGGAAAAGCAATTGTCAGCTCAGCTCTCGAATTGGTCATTAGTCGAACGCAATAGTCGCTACTGGGTCGATGCCAATCCGGATTCAAAGATGCATCCCTGTTTGAAAAGGTGGTCAAAAGTGTTTGGAATTGGGCTAAGCCCAGTCAATGGATACGTTGATTTGCCGATGAGGAACGACTCTATAGCAAAGAATCATGGAAGCTTGCCATTATGTATCTCAGCGAGAAGGAAACAACGCAAAGTGATGGGTATCGTAAAGTGTGGCGAGAAGGGTTAGAAGTGGCGATCAAGGTTAAAGGGTCTCAGGGAAAGCCTCATGTTGAGTGGGTCAGACCAAAGCATCCCTATACTGCCATCAGCGCTCAATCAGAGGTTCATAAGGAAAGTGTGTCGGGGGAAGCTTCCCCCGACACACTTCCGTGCCTAATCACAATGAAGCCCATCATAGTTCCCTCAGACGCCGTACGAGCGCATATCACAGACGACAGAATCATTATGCAATAGTGCTGGAAGGGCTACAGTGAGCATTGGATATAACGGTTGCTCCATAACTGGGGAAGACCTCATGGGGGACTAGAGAAAAAGCAGCCCCCAGCGATGGCAACGGGGTATTTTGAGCGACCGGTCACAATGCCTGAACTCCTATCCTCGAGAGTGCTTGAAAATATCACGTCTTAACTGATCTGATCAGTGCCCTGTTTTGGAGATAAAAATGCAGATTTAGTGTGGATTAGCTCCTGTTACTTAGAAGGTGTGCTTGCCCAATCTATCGTAAGGTCAAAAATATGGATGCTCAAGAAATTTTGAATCTTTATGCAACAGGTCATCGAGACTTCAGCCATGTTAGTCTGGTTCAAGTTTGTTTGACAAATGCAAAACTGATTGGAGTAAAGTTGATCGGTGCGGAGTTGATTGGTGCCGATCTACGTGGAGTAGATCTAACGGAAGCTCATCTTAATCAAGCAAGGTTAAATCAAGCGAATTTAGCCGATGCAGAAATGATTCAAGCTTGCCTAACCCATGCTGATTTGAGTGGTGCTGATCTGAGCGGCGCAGATTTAACTCATGCTGATCTGAGCGGTGCTGACTTGAGTGGTGCTAATTTAGGCGGAGCCGATTTAAGGAAAGCCAATCTCAGCAGAGCCAATTTGTATAGAGCTGACTTACGGGGAGCTGATTTGTGTGGTGCTAATTTGAGAGAAGCTGATCTGAGTGATACCGATTTAGACGGAGCTTATCTAGATGAGGCAGATTTGACAGGAGCAAATATTGAGGGAGCCAAAATTGACAAGGCAGGTCTCAGCGGGACTAAGATGCCTGATGGGATAGTTCATGCCTGACTTTGTTAATTCCAATCCAATGCTTCAACGCAGTGTGGAAGTGGAAGTAAACTGCTCCGTACAACAGGTTTACGACCTGTGGGAAAACTTGGAGAATGTACCTCGTTGGATGCCGCTTGTAAAAAGTGTCAGGCGATTAAAAAGTAACGACGAATTGTGGCTCTGGACCTTCGGGCTGGGTTTTCCATTATTAACTGAATGGACTTCACATATTACTCGGCGCATTCCTCTACGTCTAATCGCCTGGCATTCAGTTTCTGGACTCTCAAATCAGGGATCCGCCGAATTCTTTGCAACGGATCAGGGGTGCCGTTTACGTTTAACCCTTGCCTTTAACCTGCCAGGAGGAATTGTGGGAGCATTCCTGGAGAAAATGGGTATAGACCGTTGGCTAGAAGTAAACTTAGCGGAAAGTTTAAACCGATTTCAGTCTCAAATTGAAGCAGAAGTACAGCGGCAAAGCTTTGTGTAGGCTGATAGTTCCAGTAAACAATCGCTTTCGACTATTTTGAGATTTATAAATTGAAGTCATTGCTCAGCTATCGTTTTATCATCCGATAGCATCATTAACACAGCAGGTCTTTAGAGCATTTTAGAGAGAATTCCTGAAAGCTTTATACGCCAAGGATTGACAGCTTTATCATGTGTTAAATTAACAGTGCAGTTGTGTGACTACCTCTTAAATGCCACAGCCTATATCTAAATGAATGCTTCTATTATTTAATCTCCTTGCCATTCTCGATCTTCCAGTTCCTTTTGCGGCAGTAACAGTGTGGCTTCAATGTCTTGCCGAATAGCCGATGTTACCTCACAGTTGCTATTTAAGCAGTCAATCAGCAGTTGATTAGCTTCATAGTAACGTTGTAACACTTGCTGTTGCTCAGGTGTAAACTGCCAAAGGTGATGAATATCGCGATAATGGGCAATTGTAGCTCTAACCTGTTCCACCCAGGCCGGATAATTGTGTTGCCACCAGGTTTGAAGCCGTTCTCGACTTCGACTGGCAGCGGGCAATTGGTCTTTCAACTGTTGTAAAGACTTATAAAATCCTGCGTCCAGAACCATCATTAGGATGTTGTTCAGGGCTTTACTACAGGCATCCACGTAGGCAAAATCCTGACTGTGGTCGGTAGTCAACTCTAGCAATAAAGTTTCAAGAGCTGTATCTAACATGATTCCTTGATCAAGCGTGCTGGCTAAGGCGAAGTGAGCAGCTACAGGGGATGGTTGGGCAAGGGCAAGGTAAAAGGCTCGTGTTGTGGCAATTTTAGGCTGAGATGGAATTGTCTGAGATTTTTGGCTGGCCCACATCAAGAATTCTTGTAGATATTGATCTTGGCCAACCAGGGCATCAATTTCTTGCTTCATTAACTGCAGCAATGAATCGGCGCTGCGTAACATGGCAACGGTTAATAAAAAAACCTCTCGCCAATGGGGATCGGTAATGTGGCTGACTAATCCCTCAAGGGCTTGCTCTAATGCTCGGAGATTGTGGCTAGCAACAATTTTCCGAGCCGTAAAGTACTCTTGAAAAGCGAGATATGAAAAGGAAAAAATCCCTCGTGCCCGTTCAATCAAGATGCCGTGCTGGGCCTCGATCGCTTTTAGCATCGCTTCACTATCCAGTTGCAGTTCCTCTGGTTCCAGCATAGTACCTGGCAAGTTGCGCAAATACTCCTCAAGGTACTGTTCAACAAGACGTTGCTCAAAAAAGTACTGTCCTTGTTCAAAAGTTACGGCTGCAAGCTGGCTCAGCAGCCTCAGCTTTTGGGGCAAGCGAAAATCCCGGTATACATCATCTCGATCAATCCCTTTTGCTTCGTCCCATTTCCCTAGCAGCAAATCCAGTCCTTGTTTATAAAATTCGGATCGTTTTGCCGGAAAATTCTCCTGACCCTGAAACATCCAGCAAGCTAAATGCAAAAATAGGGGAGTCACCACCAATTGGCGAAACTGCCAGTTTTCTGGCAAATCTAACTTTTGCATAAATTGTCTCGATTGAGTTTGGCCATTTTGAGGATTTTGTTTAGTCAGGGTGACAAACCACTTTTGAGCAAAGGTCGTGATTTGAGCCTGGGTAAACGGAGCAATCTCAACATCTGTAAACCCCGGTAGTTGTAACTTTTGGGCTGCTGTGCGACAGGAGACAATGAACTGATTGTTGTGATATTTTTCTGAGAATTTTCGAACTTCCCTCAAAACTTGTATGCTGTCTTGGTTCAAGACTTCATCCATTCCATCTAACAACAATAAGATGTGACCCTTTTGGAGTAAGGTTTTTAGCACAGAAGAATTAGCAACTCCTGCAATCAGCCATGCCTGGCGAATATAGTTTAACAGGCTGAACCTGTTGCTTTCTCTAGATTCTTCTGCAAAATCTCGTAATGTAATAAAGATAGGGACTTGTTGCGCCGCAAATTCCCCTCGATTACATTGGATAGCAAGATGTTTCAAAAATGTTGTTTTACCTACACCTGGTTTACCCAAAACTCGCAGTTTTGAGTAGGTCTCAACGGCTTGCATACCTGGTATTTGTAGCTGATCAAGTGCACCTAAGCCAACTCGATCAAACTCTGTTGAGTTCAGGTTTTGCAGATTATCAATTTCAAACCACTGTTGACTGCCAATTTCTTCTAAAATATTGACATCGACATATATGTCATCAATGCTGACAGGACGACTGATGTCGAGGAGTTGCAAAATTCCACATTGGTTTTGAATAGTACTGCGATATTGTGAGCGCACCTGTTGCACCAGGTTATCAATCTCTGTATCAGTAATAGTCGCGGGCACAGTCTCATTGATTGCTCCCGGTTCTGGAAATTCTGCGGGTGGATTTGCGGCAATGTCTCGCCAATCTAAATCGAGGATGGAACAAATTTCCATAAAAATCTGGCGATCCACAGGTTGTCCAGTGAAAAAACGCCAGATTGGCTGACGAGTTTTCAAGTTCACTTCTCCCGCTAAGTTTTCCTGCGTCCATCCTTTCAGAGCAAATGCTCGTTTAGCCTGTTGAATTCCAGCAAGGGATGCCTGAAGTGATCGCTTAACCATGAACCTGTCCCACTAATATATAAGGGCGTTGTTGCATAAAGGGGACAGGAGTTACGCAGTTGACGACTGTGATGCTTACTCTAGCGCGTAGGGTGAGTCCTACTGACCACTGATGACGCGCAGTTTCTATTGTGCTGTTCGTCCTTTTAGTCTATCTGGTTTAATCAACGGCGTTGTTGCACAATGGGCATGATCCACTTTTGTAGACAAATTTCTAAGAGACATTGAACTTTAGAAGGAAGTTCCATGAGTACCAAAGTCAGAAATGAGTATGCCTCTAAATCAAACCTTTTAGGGTTTTAGCTCTCCTTATTTCAGTGGTATTAAGCTAGAGAGTTTTATCAATGGCACCAGCCTCACCACTGGTGCGCCGACCAGCGGCAACTATATTTTGGAATGGGGCGGACTCTACCTGCGTTCTGAAGTGGAGCGCAAAATTGCGATCGCACTTGACCATTCTGGGATCCTGTTCTTTGCAAATGCGCGGGGCCGAGGTGGGCTGCAAGATACCCTTTTGAGCGATGAGCAGCTTACGGGCCGCATCGAGGTGGATTTCTTGCTTTGCGATCGGGGTAAATGGCTTGTACTAGAGGTGAATGGAGTGCATCATGTTGCTGAACCACGGACAATCCGCGCCTATGCCAAGGATCGTGTGCTGCTCAAGCACGGTGTTCCGGTAATCCGCTTTTCAGTTCGAGACTGCGTGGAAAAGACGGACAAGGTTGTTGCTGGATCTCTGGCAATATTGAGAGCGCTTTGAAAAGCTAGATACTGGTTCAAAAAATAGGCTAAAAAACTGATTTTCTATAGTTTTTGGTTGCTTCAATCATGACTTACTCATCCCAGTACGGTCGCTGCCAACGCTACCGCAGCTCATCCCAACAACAAGTATGTATTCTGTACCCAGATGGGCCAGTGGAAATACCCTGCATGGATTTTGCTGAAGTTCCAGGTGCAGGAGAGGATTTCAGCGCAGCTTGGTACGGCAACCACCTCATCGTGCAACCGCGATTGCATTTAAGCCAAGCTGACCGTCTAGCGCTACTGGAGACACATCCACTCTTCACAGGCATTTGCCCAAAGTGCGGCGCGGCAATTCCAGCAGATAACCACATCCATTACGACTGTAATAAATGCGGCTGGAAGGCTGATCTAGGCTAGCGAGTGCGCTACAGCGTGAAACCTCACAACACTGCTGTGGAGCGATGGGGATAAACACATCCCTTGCGACTATCGGTTGTATGAGAAAGTCGTGGATGGAGCCACCAAGAACGACCATTTTCAAGCGATGGTGACGACAGCTTATCAGCGGGGTTTTCAGCCTGAGTGTGTGACCTTTGATAGTTGGTTCAGTGCGCTTGCCAACCTCAAGTTGATCACCCGTTACGGTTGGCGCTGGTTGACGCGGCTCAAATGCAATCGGCTCGTCAATCCCGACCACAGCGGGAATCGAGCCATCCGCGAGATAGATATCGGCCCTCAGGGGCGAGTGGTGCATCTCAAAGGTTATTGAATGATTCGAGTGTTCAAGATAGTTGCCCCAGACGGTGACATTGATTACTGGGCCACCAATGACCTAGAGATGAATGAACTCCAACGTCTCAAATGGGCTGAGTTTGAGTGGTCCATTAAGGAGTACCATCGCGGCTTGAAGCAGTGTTGCGGTGTGGAAAAAGCCCAAGTACGTTCCTCTCGGGCACAGCGCAATCATATTGGCTTTGCCATTCGTGCCTTTGTCCGTCTAGAGATGCATTGGTTCAATACTGACATCAGTTGGTACGAAACTAAACTCAGCACCATTCGCGAAGCCGTATCGCTCCCAACCTTAATCTATTCCCAACTGCGTAAGTCCTGATTTTTCTTACTTTAGATCGATATCATTATGAGTTTAGTTGCCCTAAAGTTCCTTATAACGAAGATGTGTATTCTCGTATCATTCCTGTCATAAATTACTGCCTTCTGAGCCTTCGTTAGTAAGCTTCAGCAAAGATCACCAAGAGATTAATGAAATCATTCATTTTCTGAAGCTTTTTATTGTATTAAAGTCGACTTAATAATCGTAGGGATTTATGAAAACATTGTTGCTCTATCCTCAATTTCCCCAGTCTTTCTGGTCTTATGATCGCTTCATGGAAATTGCGGGTCTGAAAGCAGTGATTCCGCCTATAGGGATTATTACGGTTGCAGCACTGCTACCGTCTACTTGGGATATTCGATTCTATGATCGAAATGTTAGATGTGAAAGTGAAGCAGATTGGGAGTGGTGCGATCTGGTGATTCTCTCTGCCATGATTGTGCAAAAGTCGGATTTCCAATCACTCATCCAAAAAGCTGTTCAGTTAGGTAAGAAAGTTGCTGTTGGTGGTCCTTATCCAACCTCTGTTCCTCAAGATGCCTTAGATATGGGAGCGTCTTTCCTGATCCTCGATGAAGGGGAGATGACTGTTCCATCTTTTGTTGAAGCCCTTGAGCAGGGCAATACTGAGGGCATCTTTCGTTCATCGGAAAAACCAGATGTAACGCAAAGCCCCATGCCCCGTTTTGATCTGCTTCAGCGGGATGCCTACTTAATGATGGCAATTCAGTTTTCGCGAGGATGTCCGTTCAACTGTGAGTTTTGCGACATTATTTCGCTCTATGGTCGAAAACCGCGCACAAAAGAACCAAGTCAGGCTTTATCGGAGTTGCAAAAACTTTATGATTTAGGTTGGCGCGGTTCACTTTTTATTGTAGATGACAATTTTATTGGAAATCAGAGGAATGTTAAACGGTTTCTCAAAGAATTGATCCCTTGGATGCAGCAGCACAATTATCCATTTACCTTTATTACAGAAGCCTCGGTTAATTTAGCAGAAGATGATGAATTGCTGAAGCTTATGGGTGAATCAGGCTTTTTTGCTGTTTTCCTGGGTATTGAAACGCCTGACCATGATAGTTTGCAAGTCACTCGTAAACTACAAAATACCCGTCATCCTCTGGTAGAAGCTTGTGACAAAATCAATAAGGCAGGGCTTTTAATCTATGCAGGATTTATTCTTGGGTTTGATGGAGAGAAAAAAGGAGCTGGCGATCGCATTCAAGCTTTTGTAGAACAAACAAGCATTCCTCAACCGATGTTGGGTATTCTACAGGCGCTACCCAATACGGCTTTATGGGAGCGTTTGAAGAAAGAGCAGCGCTTACTTGTGAACAATGGCCATCCAACGGGCGATCAAAATACCTTGATGAACTTTATTCCAACTCGCCCCATTAACGAGATTGCTCAAGAGTATGTCGAAGGATTTTGGACTCTGTATGAACCCAAAAATTACCTAAAGCGCTGTTTTCAGCAATGCTTTAGAATTGAGTTCTTGCATAAAACCCAGCAAACAATGAAATTCCCACTCTGGAAAGGGTTGATGTTAACCACTCAACTAATTTGGCATCAGGGAATACGTCGATCAGAAACCAGGAGACAGTTCTGGTATCAACTTTGGATGGTGTTGTTCAAAAAGCCACAGGTTCTCAATATGTACTTAGGGTTATGTGCTGCTGGAGAACACTTCTGGGAATATCGTGTGTTAGCGAAGGAGCGGATTACTCAACAACTATGACGCCTGCGTAAACCTAGGTATTAATCCCCCAAAATCTGATATTAACCTGAGCCTATCCCACTAATAATATAATTGAGAGTGAAACAATCACTCCAAAGCAATGGCAGGAAGATTTGAGGGATTAAGTGACTTGGAATGGAAGCTGTTTGAGGATTTGTTTCCAGAGCCTCAAAAAAGAGGTAAAGGAATGCCCCACGCTCCCTTCCGGTTTGTGATTAATACCTTGTTGTACCTTCTGATTACAGGATGTCGCTGGTGCGATGTTCCTCAAGGTTTCCCTTGGGCATCTAAAAGTAGTGCCCATCGGTGGTTAAAGCGTTGGTATCAAGATGGCACTTTAGAACTTTTAGAGCAGAGAATCTTCAGGTAGTACATTTTAGTAAAGGATGGAGAATAATCAGGAATCATTGTTGCCATTTTAAGGGAGGAGGATAAATGCG
>DATNQK010000191.1:0-11850 GCA_036704065.1 Stenomitos sp. | reverse complement strand
GTGCCAATGGCGTCAATGGCTTGGCCAAGCTGGGCAACACTGGGTGCCAGTTTGGGGAGCAATGGGCTATTTTGCATGGTCGAAATTGTTCGGGGCAGATCAACAAAGAACTGGCCTGAGTTGGGGTTTAAGGACGAGTTCAGGGTTGCACGGAAGAGGTCAGCCCCCTCCAGCGTACTACTCGCTGGCTTCACGATGCGGTCGGCAATAGGAGCACCAAATGTGAAAAACGCCACATTGTTGTCTAACCAGCCGTGGCTGGCCAAGGGTAGGTTTGGTGGCACTTTCCAGGTGGTGATTTTGCGGTTGCCCACTTGCGACTCGGCTACTAAAAAGTTGTAGCGATCGCGCATGGCATCATCTAATTTCTGAAATGACTGATTTGCGCGGGTGCGGTCTGTGGCTTGAACCAATAGGGCTAATCCCACGCCCTGCTTTGCGGTGGTGGTGGTGGGGATGGCTGCCGCGACAAATTCGCCACCCATCCAGCTAACAAAGTCTTTTTCAAAATCAATGCCCGTGGACTTTAAAAGTCCAGCTTGAATTTTGCTGGGGTTTAAGGGCACAACCAACTGCGTTTCGGCACCTTGGGAATAGTCTTGCCAGAGGGCACGAAAGTCTCCGCCTGTGGTTGCCATTAAGGTGTCGCTCGGCAGCAGACGTGCAAGAGTTTGTGATTTATTTTCTGTTTTGAGTTCTGTTTTGGCAGTGGGCTTAAGCCAAGAAATGGCTTTGAGGTTCAGGCGATCGCCATCTAGGGCCACATTGGCACTCAGCCCTTGAACCGCCTGCACCCGCTCCACCGTTGATTGACTTAAGCTGCGACCTGCATTTTGCAGTGCGCCAGCAGTAGCTAGAGGCAAGTTGAGGTATACCTGTGCAAAGCTAGAGCCATTGCCGATGGTACCCAATGCCTCCTGGAGCCGTGGCACTTGGGCCAGAGATGGCCCGCCTCGGTAGGTATCGATGACTTGATTGAGGGTGAAGTTGCCGTTGGCGGCCACCATCAAACGATTATCTAAGATGAAAGCCGAAACCGATTTCCCGTTGCTACCCGCAAAGGTTTGCACTTCAACATCTTTATAAGTCCGCTTTTGTGGGCCTCCATTGCCGCCCATGCGAGTCAGCAATGCCTGAGCCCGTTGTAGATCGCGGATGGGTAAAAACCAAACGCTCGTATTCGCGCCGACTTTAGCAGTAGCAGTATCTTCTGCTGCGGGGGATAGTAGGGTTAGGGTCATCTGCGGCCCTACCCACGAACGCACGTCTTGGTCAAAGTTTGCCCCAAAGGGTTCTAAAAATTCAGTCTCAGCGCCTTTGAGTTGTTTTTGCCAACTGGCTTGAGTCTCAGCCGTGCCAAATCCCTGCAACTTTTGCCAAGGAGAACGATCTGTAGAAACGGTTAAGCTTAAGAGTGCATTTTGTGGGGTAATGGTTGCCCCCAAGGGTACAGCCGTTTGAGACTGACGACTATTCAGTAAAAAATAGGCTAATGTTCCGCCCCCGACGAGCAGCGCTGCACCCCCTAAGGTAAAGGCCAGCGATCGCAACTGTTTCTTTTGCCGCTTCTTTTCTAATTCTGCCCGTCGCTCCTGCATGGGTCTTGTCTTGTCTCCGGTTGCCATCGTTGTAGTTTGGGGGTTAATTCTGCGCACGCAAGGGTATCGGTTTTAGACCTAAATATTTAGACCTAAAATAACTGACTGCTCAGTATAGCGTGTTCTGTTCCATTGCTAAGAAATGCTGCCATAGAGCGTTGTACGCTGCTGCCAAGGGCGTTGGATACTAGTAATTGCAGCCTGGAGTTGTGACACAGTCATACAGGTGCCCCCTTGGGCCCCCGCCATTGAGGTGATGTGTTCTTCCATCAGGGTGCCGCCTAGGTCGTTACAGCCCCATCGGAGGGCTGTTGTTGCGCCTTCAATCCCCAGCTTGACCCAACTGGGTTGATGGTTTGGAATCCAGTGCCCCAGGTAGAGTCGAGCGACGGCGGTCAGATGCAAGGCATCTTGAAGAATGGGCTGATCGTGTCCTACTTTTTTACGCAGGGGTTTTGGGGCATCTTGGCCGATGTAGGGCAATAAAATAAATTCGCTAATGCCGATGTTGCCCCGTGCTTTGGCCCGCATTTGTAGTGATCGCAGGTGTTCTAGGTGCTCAATCTGATGCTCGGCGGTTTCAATATGGCCGGAGAGCATCGTACTGGTGGTGGGCATATCCAGTTGATGGGCGGTTTCGACAATTTCTAGCCAAGTGGCGGTGTCGATTTTTTCGGGGCACAGGATGCGTCGCACTGAATCGTTTAGAACTTCTGCGGCGGTTCCTGGCATAGACTGGACACCCGCCGTTTACAGGGCAGCAATAACCTCACGGTAACTCAAGCCATCTTCGCGGGCGATGAACTGAATTTCCTGCGGCGAAAAGGCATGGAGATGTAAGTTGGGATAAGCCTCTCGCACGGTTTCCACCAACTGGACATAGTAAGGCAGCGATCGCCCGTCTACCTTTGCCCCAGGATGTAAACCCCCTTGCATACAAATTTCCGTAGCCCCTTGGCGCACCGCTTCGCCTGCCTTTTCTAAAATGGTTCGATGGTTCAACCAATAGGCGTCAGCATCGCTCTCGTCGCGGCGAAAGGCACAGAAGCCACAGTGTTGCTCGCAAATGTTGGTGAAGTTGATATTGCGGTTGACCACATAGGTTACCGTTTCTCCCACTAGCGATCGCCGCAGTTGATTCGCAGCTTCGCGAATGGCTTCCAGACTGTCCCTATCCTGATAATGCAAAAGCGCAACGCCCTCGGCTGGCGTTAGTAACTCGCCCGCAACAGCGCGATCCAAAATGTTTGTGAGGGTAGCAGCGTCTGCGAGGGCAGCAGGCGAGCGAACAGACATATAAGCACTCTTAAATCTCTATCGTCACTTTAACGCGGGTATGCATCTAAAGCTAACCAGACCCACTGCTGATACCTCTTGTGGCTTAGCAATCACTTTGCGTTGTAATAATGACCATGCACATCCATCAATCCTCTTGCTACTTCAGGATTTGCATAATCTCTTCTGCATAGCGATTTTGACGCAGCAATGAAGCCATTATCTTCATGGCAGGATCAATATGAGTGAAGAAATCCTTATACCCTTCACAGAGATAGTTTAAGCCTGGTTCTCCGTCAGGCGTTTGGATAAACCTATTTTTAGGACACTCTCCATGGCACGCAAACCTTACAGCGCATTTTCGGCAATACTGCGGAAGTGTATCAAGCTTTGCTTGTCCAAAATTATGCTGCTGCCGTGAAGCCACTAAATCTATCATCGGTGCTTCTTTGATGTTCCCAAGCTTATAACTGGGTTCAACAAAGTGATCGCAAGAATAAAGATCACCGTTGTGTTCTAGTGCCAGAGAAAGGCCACAAGTTTTGGAAAAAATACAGAGGCTTGGCTGTAGATTCATCCAATTGGCTAAGGCAGAGTCAAAATGTTGTACAAATACTTTGCCAACATCATTTTTGACCCATTCATCGAATATTTCTATCAAGAACTTGCCAAACTGCTTTGGCTCGACGGACCGCTCAGATACTGTATTTCCCTGTTGTAGAAAACAAGTTCCATCTTCATTGACTCTTTCAATAATGGGAATAAATTGTAAAAATGTTACCCCTATTTCATCTCTAAAGAATTTATATACTTTTAGCGGATGATAGGAATTGATTCTATTGACGGTGCAGAGGATATTAAAATCTACTTGATATTTTTTTAAAATGCCAATAGATTTTATGACTCGCTCAAAAGTTCCTTTCCCTACTTTGTCTATTCGATAGACATCATGTAGATCTTGAGGCCCATCTAGGCTAATACCTACTAAGACGTTGTTGACTTTAAAGAACTTGCACCATTCATCATTAAGCAATACTCCATTGGTTTGTATTGTATGAGATATATCTTGAAATGGTTTTTTGTGCTTTTCAGCAAGCTTTACGGCTTTTCTGAAAAAATCAAGCCCCATTAAGGTTGGCTCACCACCTTGCCAAGCAATAGATACCTCACGGGTATGATGAGAATCAAGAAGTTGTTTGATATAACTCTCTAATAAGTCATCAGACATACGAAAGTTGCTGCCTGGATACATTTTTTCTTTTGACAGAAAAAAGCAGTAACTACAGTTTAAATTGCATATTGCACCTGTTGGCTTTGCTAATAGATGAAACCCAATAGGTTTTGATGCAAATTTGGTGAAGTGAGACATATTCTAATGCTACGACGGTAATGTATGCTGCCAATTACCTGTTAGAGAAGAGTATTTCTTTGATCTGGATTGATGAAATTAGTAGCGATCAATCCTGGTCAGGTTTAAAGTAAAGGAGGGACACTTCTGCCTTCAATTAGACGGCAATTGCTTGCAGTGCATGACTTCAATGACTTAAGACGATTGGATAACTGACGAATTACGGTCGGAGATAAAGTACTATAAATATTGTTTAACTGATATGGGTCATTTTTGAGATCATAAAGTTCATATTCATTTGTATCGTGTTCAATATACGAATAGTCCTGAGTTCGAATTCCATAAAAGGGAGCTAGTTGCTTAGGCCAGTTTTCAAGTAAATATGACTTTCTCCAATTGGTGGGTGTCACACCATGCAAAATTCTGACAAAGCTACGACCATCAACAAAGCTTGGTATTGGGGCATTGGCAAGAGTTGCAAGTGTAGGTGCAATATCAGTTGTTCCTACCAGTTGTTGTACAGATACTCCCCTTGGAACTCTTGGTCCTCGAACAATGAATGGAAGTAAGATGTCTTCTTCATAAGGAGATCCCTTCCCATGTTTTAATCGATGCTGTCCTTGGTGGAATCCATTATCTGAACTAAAAAATATGTAAGTGTTTTTGGAGTTCCCAGTGGCCGCCAGTACTTCATCAATGCGTTGGATTGCATCGTCCACAGACTGAAGCGATCGCAAGCGATTACGGTAGACTCTATCAATCCTTTCAATCACTGTTGGCAGGAACTGAGCACGTTCCTGAATATAAAGAGGCTTGTCGCTCACATCCTCTTCATTAAATGAAGGGATTCTCGGGAAAATCTCGGTCAACGCAAACGGCTTATATTGTGCCTCATGATAAGCATTGTCATGAGGCGCATGTAAGTTGAGATAAATAAAGAAGGGTTGAGCTGCACTAGAACGGTTTTGAATAAAATTAATTGCCTTGTCAGTAAATACTTTTGTGGAATAATGTTCGGCAGAATTGCCATAGTCCACTAGAGTTCCATTCTCATTCAGTTGGTAATTATAATAAAACTTATCAAAGGTCTGGCCGTACCACTGATTCCATCCAGGTGGAATATAAGTTGGATAGGCTGCTTCTGTAGGGCTGTTTAAATATTTGCCAATTAAAACAGTTTCATAGCCAGCACCTTGTAACCATGTAGCAATCGTTGAGCTTTCTTGGCCGCTATTATAAAACTTCGCAAACCCTCCATCAGGTAACTGGTTAGTTTTAATGCCAGTATTGTGGCTGTAACGCCCTGTCAGTAGTGTTGCCCTAGAAGGACAGCAAACAGGTGTGCTAGCAACAAAGTTATCAAAGCTCATTCCTTGATCAATAAGCTTTGACTTAAGCTTTGGCATAGAGGGGATAGAAATCTTATCTAAGTCATCTGTAAGAATAAAAATAATATTTGGCTGAGTAGCAGACCGAGTAGTTCGTGGCTTGCTGTAGTGGTTTACTGAATTTGCTTTGAGCCGATTATGACTCTTATTTCTCTTCTCAACAGCACCAACCAAGGAATTTGAAGAGAAGATAAAAAGAAAAACAAACCAAATCAATATATTTTTCTTGTTGCAGGGAAAAACGTGCTTATAATTTTTCATGTAAAGAATAATATTTGGCTTGAAATTTTCCTCGGCTATTATGGCATGTAGGATGGCAGTAATTGTCTTTGAGAAGTGACTTATTTATAGAAATATTTTTAAGAACTGTATTTTTGTATTTAAAGCATTTATGGTTATAGAGTGGGTAATTTGGCGAAAAAGATAGGGTGTTATTCCTCTCGATAGAGGACAGAAGTAACCTTGATGAGGTAAGGCTGCATGATTATTTCAACCGCTCAGCATAAAACGATATTCATCAAGCAAATAGATGTGTCAGCATAGAGCTAGGGCTGTGACAGAATCACAGGCTTTTGATCCCTAGGGATGATTCCTTTTATGACCTCCGCACCCTCTAAGCCAGCCGCTGACCTCATCAACACATTGACCGCAGACTATCAACGGTTTCCCAAAGATCAAACCTATAGCCTCTATGCAGAGGATGTGTTCTTTAAGGACCCAATGGTGTCGTTCCGTGGAGTGGCTTGGTACCGTCGGTTAATTCAGTTTATGGATCGTTGGTTTTTAGAAGCCGAAATGACCCTGCACGAGATTCGGCAAACGGGCGATCGCATTGATACAGTTTGGACCTTACGCTGGATTGCACCAGCCCCTTGGAAGCCGCAAATGAGCATTTCTGGACGTAGTATCTTGCAGGTTAACTCGGCAGGATTGATTCAATCCCATATTGATGAGTGGGATTGCTCTCGATGGGATGTTCTGCGGCAACTCTTTTGATCGAGGACTAAGGCGTAGGATAAGCTTTGCATAAACTCCCCGCTTAAGGGCAATGTATGACGAGTATTGGTGTTCCTAAAGAAATTAAAGATCAAGAGTTTCGCGTAGGGCTTTCTCCCAGTAGTGTTGGCGTACTCTGTGCGGCGGGCCATCAGGTGGTTGTAGAAAGTGGTGCCGGCCTGGGTTCGGGATTTAGCGACGCGGTCTATGAGCAGGCAGGCGCGCAAATTGTTTTAACCCCAGAGCAGGTGTGGCAACAGGCTTTAGTGGTTAAGGTGAAAGAACCCCTCCCCGCAGAATATGGGTTGCTGCGCCGCGACTCAATTTTATTCACTTACTTACATTTGGCTGCCTGTCGGGAACTGACGGAGCAGTTGATTGCCTCCGGCACAACGGCGATCGCCTATGAATCGGTGGAGGTTCAAATGGGCGATCGGGGTCATTTCCCATTATTGGCCCCGATGAGTGTGATTGCTGGACGGTTGTCGGTGCAATTTGGCGCACGCTTTCTAGAGCGACAGCAAGGGGGGCGCGGTGTACTGCTGAGCGGGATTCCTGGTGTGAAGCCTGGCAATGTAACCATTTTAGGCGGCGGTGTGGTGGGTACTGAAGCCGCGCGCATCGCAGTGGGCATGGGCGCACAGGTGACATTACTCGATGTGAATGTGAATCGCCTCAACGAATTGGAAGGGATTTTCGGTTCGCGGGTGACGCTACTGTATAGCCAACCCAGTGCGATCGCAGAGGCTGTGGCCAGTGCTGACCTCTTGATTGGTGCTGTATTGGTGCCAGGACGGCGTCCGCCTATTCTGGTTTCACGGGATTTAGTCAAAACGATGCAACCAGGTTCTGTCATTGTTGACGTCGCGGTGGATCAAGGTGGTTGTGTGGAAACGCTGCATCCTACGTCTCACACCCATCCTGTGTATGAAGCGGAAGGGGTTTTGCATTATGGCGTGCCCAACATGCCTGGAGCGGTGCCTTGGACTTCGACTCAAGCGCTGAACAATAGCACCTTACCCTTCGTGGTTAAGTTGGCGAACCAGGGCTTGGATGCTCTTGCTACCGATGCTGCCCTTGCCAAGGGATTGAACGTCAAAAACCATCGGCTGGTTCACCCTGCGGTTCAGGCCAGCTTTCCTGATCTTGCTGCTAGCTAAAAAACATTTGGGTAGGACGGTTTTAGACCGTACGTGTAGCCTCTACGGGAATGGTTAGATGGCTGCATAAAGCTTGCATTGTTTGAGGCACAACGCTGTAGTAGATCCAAGTGCCGCGCCGCTCTTTGTCTAAAAATCCAGCTTCATACAAAATCTTCAGATGATGGCTGACCGTTGGCTGAGATAAGCCCAAGGGTTCAATTAACTCACAGGCACAAGCAGAACCATTGGGCTGAGAGGCAATTAAGCTCAGCAATTGCAGCCTAGAAGGATCGCCCAAAACCTTGAACAACCCTGAAAGCTGTTCTGCTTCTTGGCGACTGAGATGCTGCATTAACAGGGATGGACAGTTGTTGGTTGTGAGGTTGTTCATGGCTTCTATATTGACACTCATCGATGAAGGCGGCAATATATAGACAAAGACAAATATTGATGGTCATCTATTTGTTAAATGTGCTCGTTGTTTTCCTCATGAGTGGTCATGCCGTTATTCGATCATCCCCCACGTATCTTGTTTTTGTATGGCTCTTTAAGGGAGCGTTCCTATAGTCGTCTTTTGGCTGAGGAAGCAGCCCGTATGATCGAGAGCTTTGGGGCGGAAGTGCGATTTTTCCATCCCCACGATTTGCCGATCTACGGCAGCGTGCCTGATTCGCATCCTAAAGTGGTTGAGCTACGAGAACTCAGTCAGTGGTCAGAAGGACAGGTTTGGTCTAGTCCAGAGTTGCACGGCCAAATTTCGGGAATTATGAAAAATCAAATTGATTGGATTCCTTTGACGATGGGTGCTGTGAGGCCAACTCAAGGTAAAACGTTAGCGGTGATGCAAGTGAGTGGCGGTTCGCAGTCTTTTAATGCGGTGAATACGCTGCGGGTTCTGGGACGTTGGATGCGGATGTTCACGATTCCCAACCAATCTTCGGTGGCAAAGGCATATCAAGAATTTAACGAAGATGGAACCATGAAAGACTCGCCTTACCGCGATCGCGTGGTGGATGTGATGGAAGAGCTGTATAAGTTCACGCTTATTCTGCGGGACAAGGTGGACTATCTCACGGATCGCTATAGCGAACGTAAAGCGACGGCAGATCAATCCATTAGTGAGACTGCACAACGTGTTTTGGAAGATTCATCTCAGAAGGTGCCGTCATGACTTCTGCCTTAACGCCTGCGCCTTTAATCAAAAAGTTGTCATTTTTAGATCGATTTCTAACCCTCTGGATTTTTCTAGCAATGATGGTCGGGGTAGGAATTGGTTATTTTTTTCCTGCGGTTGATGCTGTCATTAATCGCTTCCAAGTTGGAACAACGAATATCCCCATTGCCATCGGCTTAATTTTGATGATGTATCCGCCCCTTGCTAAGGTTCGATACGAAGAATTAGGTGATGTATTTCGCAATAGCAAAATTTTAGGACTCTCTCTGCTGCAAAATTGGATTATTGGGCCTGCCTTGATGTTTTTCTTGGCAATCGCCTTTCTGCGCGACTATCCAGACTATATGGTAGGTCTGATTTTAATTGGTCTGGCTCGGTGTATTGCTATGGTTGTAGTGTGGAGCGATCTGGCGCGGGGTAATACTGAATATACGGCTGGATTGGTGGCATTTAATAGCATTTTTCAGGTGGTATTTTATAGCCCCTATGCTTGGTTTTTTCTGTCGGTTTTGCCCCCTGTTTTTGGCTTAAAAGCCAGTGTGGTCAACATTAGTATTGCTGAAATTGCCCAGAGTGTTTTGATTTACTTGGGTATTCCCTTTCTGGCTGGCTTTTTTACGCGCTTTGTCTTGGTGAAGCTTAAGAGTCGGCAGTGGTATCACGACACATTTATTCCCAAGATTTCGCCCATTACTCTGATTGCCTTATTACTCACCATTGTGGTGATGTTTAGTCTGAAGGGCAGTGTAATGGTGCAGATTCCGTTGGATGTTGTGCGGATTGCGATTCCAATGTTGTTGTACTTCGGCATCATGTTTGTCGTGAGCTTTTACATGGCTTGGCGCATCAAAACGGACTATTCCAAAGCGGCGAGTGTTGCCTTCACGGCTGCGGGGAATAATTTCGAGTTGGCGATCGCGGTTGCCATTGCGGTTTTTGGTATCAAGTCTGGTGCAGCTTTTGCGGCTGTTGTTGGGCCTCTGATTGAGGTTCCAGCCCTAATTGGTTTGGTGAATGTTGCGTTCTGGTTTGAGAAGCGATACTTCCAGCCTGCGTCTGCAAAGCTGTTTTAGCTTTTGCCCAATGAACTTAACAGTTATTACTACTCAAGCCTAGGAATTCTGTGATGAAGCGCGTCATGTTTGTGTGTAAAAAAAATTCTGCTCGGTCTCAGATGGCAGAAGGGTTTGCGAAACGTCTTGCAGCAGGTCGCTTGGAAGTGGTCAGTTCTGGCCTCGAAGCGAGCCAGGTGAATCCAGGTGCGATCGCTGCGATGGATGCAGTAGGGATTGATATTCGCGATCAATCCTCTAAGGCTTTGAGCGACTTTAACCCGCAAGAGTTTGATGTTGTCATTTCTCTGTGTGGGTGCGGTGTTAATTTGCCCCCAGAGTGGTTAGTGCGAGAGGTATTTGAAGATTGGCAGTTGGATGACCCTGCCGAACAACCCGAACTCTTTCCCCATGTTCGCGATGAGATTAAAGAACGGGTTGAAAAGTTGCTCGAAACGTTGGCTTAAGACCCTCTGGTGCACACTAGCTGTATGGGCGATCTATACACCCTTTGAGCCGTGGGTGCGAGGCTGCGTGGCCGAAGGCCTACTTTGCTTGACAGCTTAACGCCTCGCCTTTCCACTCCACCATTGCCTCGTTTCCTTTTGTCCAGAACATGACATCTGGGCCTTCGTACCTGGCACCGCTCGCCGCAGGTCGCAAATAAGCGATCGCCATCGAATCGCCCCGTTCCAGGCGCACTGTGGAGGGCTCGGTTTGGTAAAAGGTGGCCACAATTTCATTGGCAGGATTGTTTTCGCAGGCAAAAAAGACAGGTTTTTGACTTGCAACTAGGCCAAAGGTGGCTTGCAATTGTGCAATGCGATCCACATAGCTGCTTTTGACGCACTCGGCGATCGCATTGCCTTCCGCCTTTGTGCAGTCATTGCGTCCTTTAATCCAATCGATTTGCTCGGTCTTGAAATTGGAAAAATCTTGGGGTGGATACTGTTTGGCTTGTTTGAGTGCTGTGTGATAGACCTCATCGAGCTTCCGATCTAAACCTGCAAGTTCGCCATCCTTGCAAATCAGAGACTCCACCTCCTGCTCGGCTTGTGTGCAGTCAAAGGAGGGTTGTTGATCTGCCTTGTTAGTTGAGGAAGGTGTTGCTAACTCCAACAACGAGACGGTTTCCGGTTCGCTGCCTTCGGGAAATAATACCGTTCCTGCCACGGTGGTATTGGCAGGCAGTCCCGGTAGTGCCGAAGGATTGGAGGGATATTTCTGCCCATCGAACTTCATCACGACTGTTTTAGCAGGGACGCCACCGCCACTGACGACAATTGAGAGATCTCGCCACCCGTTCGTTTGGGTCTTGGCAACGGTGATGGGAGGACGCACCAAGGTGGTTTTGGAGACAAGCCGAAAGCTTTGATCTGGCTCTCCGGCGAACACCAACATCGTGCAGCCTCCGGTTCCACACCAGTAGGAACTGTTGAACACCACAATCGCATCTTTGCGGCCATCGTCATTTAAGTCGATCAGATCTGCGAAAACACGATGTTCTTCGGTTTCAGGGGCATTGGCTTGCTGGATATATCGGGCGATCGCCTGCTTTAAGGCAGTTTGCTGGGCTGAATCGGAGGAAGGTTGTGCTGCTATTACGCTCGTTTGTGCAGGCATTACACTTCCTGGCGATCTGCCCTGTACGGGGTATGCCACGAAAAACAGCGACAACAACAACCCACTGATCGCTAAACCATTGCGCGTCATATTCCCAGATCACCAATGTAAAGTAAGGATGGTGGATTAAATAACGTCCAGAATCTCGTGATAGTCTGAGGGTCTTTCCCTCCTCTATTTTTAGATGAATCCCTACTCCTCCGATATTGAGCAGCAAATGCTACGGTTTTACAAGTCATTGAACGAGAAGGATC
>DATNQK010000190.1:0-6329 GCA_036704065.1 Stenomitos sp. | reverse complement strand
CGTACCAAACGGGGCGAAAAGTCACCCAGGAGTTTAAGGAATCCATGGAAATCGTTTTTGATGCTTACTTGCCAAAGTGGAATTACACTGCCAAGCCGCAGAAAGCTTAATTCTGGATGTTATTTAATCCACGATCCTTAGGCGACTGCCCACCGACAAACGGGTGGTGCTGTTAGCTGACCGTGGCTTTATCCATTGCAAGCTGATGGGAATGTTGAGCGCTCCTTTAAAGCAAATGTTATCAAAGTCAAGCCTGGTTATGGCAAGATGCTTGGTCTGTAGCGAATTAATGATCTCGATGAAAGAATGAACCAAATCCTACCTTTAACACTGATTTCCTTAATAGGCTTT
Organism: Stenomitos sp.; assembly: GCA_036704065.1. Taxonomy (GTDB): domain Bacteria; phylum Cyanobacteriota; class Cyanobacteriia; order Thermosynechococcales; family Thermosynechococcaceae; genus JAAURS01. Next base: position 5,978 of record DATNQK010000190.1, on the reverse strand, counting down.
GCCTTTGTTGCTAGTGCTCAAGTTCCTATAATGCTTGGCTTAGATAGAAATGGCGACTACTTTAGTAACGAAAATGCGGTTAAAGGTAACGTGGAATCACCGCTCATGCAGGGGTCTTTATGGAAGGTTCTGCCAATAAAATTGAATTGCCGCAGTGGAGCTGGTTACCAATATAGAATCCTACGACAGTTTCATCAGGGGGAAATTGTGCAAGCAGATGTGGGGCGAGGAGGAGCTGACGAGGTGCTGTTGAATGCCAAGGATATCAATGGTAAACCTTGGATGCTAACCAGAAGCGCTCAAGGCAAAGCTTACCATTGCTATGTTAGAGCGAATAAGGCTTATATCCAGCCTGATAGGGCTTTACGCTCAGCCCTGTAAAAGATAACAAATTAGCTTCAATTTAATCCTCTTAATCACTTTGGGAGTTTTAGAATTATTTGGGCCGATTCAGCCAATGGAAAATCGACACTTTAGCCCAGTTTGACAGAAGAGAGTTAATCTCTAAGTCAAGACTTTCCCCGTATGATTTAGGTTAATTGCTAGAGATAATACCAAGACCCATGCGCAACCTACCTCGTTGCAACCAATCTTGGATCAGTGCAGTTAGTGTATCACTCGCGCTAATTGTGATGGTGCCACTGGCCAACATAGCAGTCACCCCTGAGCGAGAAGCTCTGCCTCCTTCTAAAATAGATCTCCTCCATCGACTAGAACAACCAGGCAACTCTAGAAGGCCCAAAGGGAAGCTTGCTGAAAATGACGCCTGGGTCGCCAAATTTCAGGTTGGTACTGATGGCGTAATCAAGATGCTGTGGAAGCGGCAGCTTGGCTCTCCCAGCAGTGATGCATCTAGAGGTATTGCAACCGATAGAAATGGAAACGTATTGATCACTGGGTATACCCGTGGAGCATTAGGGGGAACCTCTCAGGGATACTTTGATGCTTGGGTTGCAAAATACAGTCGCAACGGCTCGCTATTGTGGAGCCAACAACTGGGCACCTCAAGTTTTGACTTATCTAATGACGTCGCAACCGATAGGGACGGCAATGTATTCATCACTGGGTTTACCGGAAATGCATTAGCAGGCATCTATAAGGGTGGCTCTGATGCATGGGTTGCCAAATATAGTCCTGATGGCACACTGGCATGGACGCGGCAACTGGGTACGACAAGTGTTGACGAATCTTACAGCATCGCAACTGATAGCAAAGGCAATGTAATCATCAGTGGGAGCACCTATGGCACAGTGGGGGGTAGTGGGAAAGGAGGCTCTGATGCATGGGTCGCCAAATATAGCCCTGATGGTACGTTGGCATGGACGCGGCAATTCGGATCATCAAGTAGCGACTATTCGTATGGTGTTGCCATCGATAGTAACGACAATGTGTTCATCACTGGGACAACCAGTGGTGCCCTAGTTGGAGCCAACCAGGGACTTGATGATGCATGGGTCGCCAAATATAGTCCCAATGGCACACTGAAGTGGATGCGGCAATTAGGGTCATCAAGTAGCGACAATTCTTACGCCGTTGCAACTGATAGCAGTGGCAATGTGTTCATGAGTGGACTTACCGCTGGCCCATTGGGCAGTACTCATAAGGGAAAGGGTGATGCGTGGGTCGCGAAATACAGCCCTACTGGCGCACTCATGTGGACAAAGCAACTAGGATCATCGAGCAGCGACTATTCTAAGGGCGTTGCAACTAATAGTAGTGGCAATGTGTTCATCGCTGGGGCGACTAGTGGTGCCTTGGGGGGCATCAATCAGGGGCTCTATGATGCCTGGGTTGCTCAGTTTAGTCCTCATGGCAAACAACTATGGGTGCGACAAGATAGGACTCCTCAAATTGATGTCGCTACAGAGGTTGCAGTTGATAGCAATGACGATGTGCTTACCACGGGATATACGGATGGCAACTTTGCTGGAGATTGAGTAGCATCCTTAGGCCCATAAGTTAGGCTCACTTAATGTAATGCAGTGTGTCCTTCAAGCTTGGATATTCAGGAATTAGTTCCCCTTTGGCACATCTATACTTGGAGCCTGAGATAGAGTAGGCTGAGCCTAAAAGACCGCTCCCAAAACCTAATCGACAGCAAATGACATTAGGGTTTCCTGAACTGTGGCAATCCATTTGCCATGCCTCCACCAAGGCGATCGCTCTCCATGCACCTCAGTAGCAAAACGCTATAAGAGGTCAGGGGAGTAATCGCACCCCCGTCGGCAGTATCCTCAGATCCAGGTATGGCCCACAGGCAAACAAAATTGCTCTGCTAGCCTACACTCTTTCGCATCAGTATCCGCTAAACTAGCTTCAAATTTAGAGGCAAGCGCTTGACTCACAACATCATATCTGTCAACCCTCTTCCCAAACCCATCCGAGCAAAGGCTCCCATTGATGGAGCTTCTGAACCCGCACCTGTGTCCCCACAGCCAAAGCCACGCAAAATCACTTGGGGCGATCAGACTGCTTCTAACGAGTCTCAATCCGCTGAATTCTCTGCAAGCAGTGCCGCAGAACCTTACACGCCTGTGCAACGTGGAATAGGCAATCGCATTAGAAGCCGAACTGAGCGAAGCAAACAACACTACAGACCTGCGCAACGGCAATTCCCCTCAACCTCAGAGACACCCAAAATTCAGGTTGAACAAGTGGAGCGCAATTCTAAGTTAGAACGGCTGCGTCAATCACGGTTAATACCCAATCTATTGGAACTACGCACACAGCAAGGCACAACACTAGAGCATCTAAGCATCCGGTACAATCCCAACACCCAGCGGTTTTGGCTTGCAGATGCACAGACTGGACGGCCATTGACAGCTCAAGCATTTGCCACCCTCAAACATTGCCAAGAAGCAGCGCTGGAGTTAGAACATACCTTTGAAATGTCAGATGTGTTGCGATTGCGATCGCCGGAGACCATGGAGCGCATTGAGGAGCTGGTACAAATGCATCGTTTCCGGGAGCATGTGGGTTAGACGTTAAGTGAGGCCCCATGAACAATGGCCTATCACTTTAAGTCAGTATGCTTTCCCTGCATGCAACTCTGCGGGTTGAGAACTTGGATGATAAACAACATAAAATGGACGTTTCAGAGCTTTAAATTGAGGGCAAAGTCCTTGCTCAAACAAAGCTCACAAATTTTCTACACTACTGAGGGTTAAGGTAGAAGAAGCCTTCTCTGGCGTTAAAAGGGCGGTGGCCCTGGTGGAAATCCAGGCAGCGGTCCCGGAGGGAAACCGGAGGGTGGAAAGGGAGAAGGCATTTTAGGCGGTTTCCCTAAGTGAGGTGGCATCATGCCAGGTCTATCTTGTCCTGTCCCTGATCTGCCTTGACCAGGTAGAGGGCCCCCATGCTGAAAGCTGGGATCGGGTACACCGCGAAATGTGCGTGTAATGATCGGGAAGGTGTCAGTGATGAAGTAGTGGTAAATGCCCTGAGGATGTTCTGGGGTAGCACCAAAATGCCCGTTACACTCGTCTAAATCCCCGAGTCCTCGAACATACTCGTAATCTTGGGTAAAGGTCCCCTCGTAGAGCCCACCAGGGCCGCTAGACCGCGATCCCGTCTTGAGACGATAGCTAGACCGCATTTTTTTGAGACCGCTTTTGGGGTTGAGGGGCTCCGTATACCCATATTGGGCATACATGGGAAAGCCGTCTGCTGCATATCCCACCATTACCATAGTATTGGCGTGACCGAGCTTGGCAATCAGCCCAATCGGTAACCCGTGGTAGTGATAAGTGCCATCGGGCTGAACATGCGCATTGTTGGCATCTAACCCCAAGTCAATCTTGCCGGACAAAGCCTCATAACGCCAGTTTCGATCCCCTTGCCACAGTTCAGCAGTACCAGGATCAAAGACGATGCCATTCAAGGCCACACCGCTGCGTCTACCGTGAGCGGGTGTAACCTGAGCCGCAACTTGAGGATGTGCAGGCATTTGAAACCGCTCGTTTTGTGGCTGAATGCGGTTGGGATTGTGTTGGTTGGGGAAGGTTCCTGTGGCATGGTTGGGAATGCCGTTTGCGACAATATAGCGCACCCCACCCTGGGTATAGATCTTGACCTGATTGCTATAGAGGGGGTGAGTTTGGGCGATCGCATCATACTTGCGCCCCAGAAACACGGTGGCCCAAAATCCGCCAGCTGCTAGCAACATGCGCCGAGAGAAGCGATGCGGCAGATGCCACCTTTGAGCACTTGAAGCAGAGGAATCAAACTCATGGGTATGAGCTAGGTGACCACTGTGGTGGTGGGACTGAGCAGGATGCGAATGAAAGTCTGAACTCATAATGGTGCGTTAAAGAGCGGGGAACAAAGGGGTCATAGACAAACGATTGGGCTTTTGGTTTTAAGGCGATTTGGCTTTGAGTAAGCCAGTACCACAAATCGAGATTTGTTCGTCTTGGACACTAGGATTAGCATGTAGAAAATTTTGAACCCAGCGGCAAGCCTCGGCAGATTCATTCGCTTTTAAGATGCGATCTAGGTGCCACATTGCTAAACTGCGATCTTCGCTTCCGGAGACCAGTCCTTTGCCGTCGGGGGTAAATGCAAGACTGCGAACGGTAGAGCCATGCCGCTTTAGCGTATAGGCAAGGGAGCCATCTAAGTGCCATAGCTTAACAGTGGCATCCATCGATCCGGAGGCAATGTATTGACCATCCGGACTAAAAGCCACGGTCCACACAGCCCCCTGATGTCCCCTTAAAGTGCGAAGCGGTGTTCCGTCAGCGCGCCACAGTCGAACAGTTCCATCTGCCGCGCCTGAGGCAATCGATTGACCATTAGGACTAAAGGCGACAGCCCGAACTTCAGCCGTATGGCCGGACAAAGTGTTGCGCAAGGTACCCTGCGCAGTCCAAAGTTTGAGCGTCCGATCAACGGAGGCGGAAACTAGACGCGTTCCATCGTGACTAAAGGCAACTTGTTTCACAGCACCGCTATGGCCGCGTAGAATTTGCACTGGATGTTCGCTAAAGCTCCCTGATGCATTGCGATGCCACAGTTTAACAGCCCCATCTTCACTGGCGATCGCCAACGTTTTTTGGTCAGGACTAAACGCTACATTTTCCACTTGAGCCGTATTGTGAAGGGTTTGTACTGGCGCGCCTTGGTCAGTCCAAATCATTACCGTTTGGTCTCTTGAGGCAGTGGCTAGATAGCGACCATTGGCACTAAACGCAACCCCTCGAATGGGGGCGCGATGTGCTGGGAAAAATCGTGGCAGAATTGAGCCAATGTGTCCGTCACGATCTGGCCTCAAGAGTGTGACCCGTCGTTCTGGAGATACGGTGGCAATCTCGCCAGAGAAAGGATGAATCGCCAAGCTAGAAATGGGGCCTGTCTCTCCCCAGAGGGCATCTACTGCAGGATTTTTCAGTAACCAAAACCGAATGGTGCGGTCATCTGAGGCAGACAATAGCGTTTGGCCATCGGGACTAAAGGCAACGGATCCCACAGCAGCTTGGTGCCCTAGAAAGACCTGTACCCAACCCACACCACGTTGCCATAGCCGCACAGCCCGATCTACCCCTTGGGTGGCAAAATAACGCCCATCGGGACTAAAAGCCAAATCTCGTACACCACCTGTTTCGGGGCCACGGAACACTTCGGCAAGGCTGCCGTCCAATCGCCATAGGTAAATCGCATCTTGCTCCCGACCTAGTGCAGCCTGGGCTAAGGTTTGGCCATCAGGACTGAAGGCAAGCGCACCTGTGATATCGCTCCTGCTCGGTATGCTTTGCAATAAGGTTCCATCAGGCTTCCAAATGCGAGTGGGTCCCATACCAGCGATCGCCAACAGCCCAGTCGCGCTATAGGCAAAAGCCGTTGCAGGGCCAAAGGTCCGCAACAGTTTCCCATTCTGGCTCCAGACTTGTACCTTACCATTCCCCGTCAGGGCCGCGATCTGTTGGCCATCAGGGCTAAATCTCGCTTGCGCAAAGGCTGAAGTAGAGTGAGCAAGGATT
>DATNQK010000189.1:0-4714 GCA_036704065.1 Stenomitos sp. | reverse complement strand
CCATCTAATTTCTCCGAGGTACACCCGCCACAGCACAGCTTGGCGGTGATGGGGGATAGGAGCGGCAATCGACGGGGCTTAATACCCCTGAGATTGCCTTATTCAGCAGTCTTTTGGTTCTCAACATAGGCTTTCAATTGCTCCAATGTAGTTCCACCGGACGAAGCCACAAAATAGGCTCCACTCCAGAAAACAGGTTTGCTGTAGACCGCATTAACCTGCACGGCAAACTCTTTGCGAATCAAGCGGCTGGATACCGTTTTGAGATTGTTGACCAACTTGCTGACCTCAACATCTGGCGGGTAGTTGATTCGTAAATGAACGTGGTCTGATTCCCCGTTGAACTCTCGCAACTCAGAACGCCACTTTTGACAAGTGCTTGCAAAAATATCCTGTAATCGATTCAAGATTTCTCGACTGATCACTTTTTGCCGATATTTAGTCACAAGCACTAAATGTATATCAAGGTCGTAAACGTTTCTGTAGCCCTTGTTTAGAGTCATAGCACTAAACTATAATGACTCTATGATACTTACCTACCAGTACAAACTCAACCCGACCGACACCCAATTATTGATTCTTGAGGATTGGGGAGAATTGCTGCGTCGTCACTGGAACTATGCGCTGGGGCAACGGCTTGACTGGCTGAATCGAACCCGTTGCTAAATTGACCGATGCAGCATCGTAGCTGAACCGATTGGGGATGTACCAGATAAGGTTGATTACCGCACTCAAGCATCGGAGTTGCGCCAGACGAAACAACTATTCCCTGAATACCAAGACATCTATGCCGATTGCCAGCAACAGAACTTGATGAGACTGGATAAAGCCTGGAAACGTTGGCTAATCCCCGATAAAACAGGGAATCGTGGTGGCAGACCTCGTTTCAAAAAGCGGGGCAAAATCTGCTCCTTTACTTTCCCAAGGGTGAATAACGCCAAAGCAGGAGCGCACTTAATTGGCAATCGCCTGAAGCTTTCTAAAATGGGTGAGATTGAGGTGATTTTGCATCGCCCTATCCCCCAAGGGTTTGACATCAAGCAAGCTACGCTATTCAGTAAGGCCGATGGCTGGTATGTCAGCTTTAGCCTTGAAGACAATACGATTCCAGAGGCGTTGCCTGTCAATGAAATAAAGTCTGCTGTTGGCATAGATGTTGGCCTTGAGAAGTTTTTGGCAACGTCAGATGGACAAGCGGTTAAAATCCCTCAGTTTTATCGCAAATCTCAAGCACAATTAGCACGTCAACAAGGCAAGCTGTCTCGAAAGCAGAAAGGGTCTGCTAACTACCGCAAACAAGCGAATAAGGTAGCAAGACTGCATCTGCATACCACCCGTCAGCGCAAAGAGTTTCACTATCAGGTGGCACACTGGCTTTGTGCGACCTATGACCTGATTGCATTTGAGAACTTGAACATTAAAGGACTTGCCAGAACCCGATTAGCAAAGTCGATTCTGGATGCCGCTTGGGGCGCATTCCTGAATATCCTGCAAGCAGTAGCGGTAAAACGCGGCAAGTGGGCAGTGGAAGGCGACGCAAGAGGAACCAGTATCGAATGTTCGAGTTGTGGACAGAGGGTTGAGAAAACGCTCAAGGATAGAGTTCATAGCTGTAGTTGTGGACTTGTCATTGACCGAGACTGGAATAGCGGCATTAACATTTTGAATCGGGTACAACAGACGCTTGGACTAGCGTTTGCTGGCTGTGGAGGATACTCGGATGCGAGTCCTGAGAAGCAGCAACTCTCATTTGTGAATTTGAGAAGCCCTCGCTATAGCGCAGCTTAGCGGTGGGAGTTGTCACCAGATCAAAACTGCGCTTATAACCCCATCAGTTATCAACTCGGCAGTGTTTGGCCCCACCACAACACCTCTGATTGCAGCAAGCTTAAAACGCTATGAATCTTGTTAGGAAGCAAATCACATTGCCGAAGAGATTTTTGCAGCAGCAAGCTACTCCGAAGGAGAACGAATGCCGGATTTATTTGCTGGCATTAAGCATCAGCATGAGACCTTTCCAATGCCGTATCAGATGCCAATATTCCGCAGGCTTGGGCAGCAGGTCTATTTTCTTGTTGATCGGCACCCTACCGGGGTTAGAAGCCGATGCACCACACTAACACTTACAGGGGCAGCTCCTATTACCAAATTGCTTAGAAACTCACCCTATCCAACCTAAGCGTCGGCTCTGCGACAGTCAATCTGCAATGCTGGCGCGATCGCAATTTTACGCGCTGGGAAGTTCTGAACCCAAAAGGCGAATTAAGCGTATCTGAAGCACCCTAGAGTGATTGCAGAAGGGAACCCTTGTGATCCTTGGCTTATGAATTGGAGAGGATTGAAGCAGTGGGAGAAGAATTAACGGCCAGAGATCGTGCGATCGCCGCTGCCTCATCATCCGTATAGGCCCACTTTTGATAATCCAACACCAACTGATGCACAAGACGTTGTTTAACCGTCATTAAAATACTCTTGAGCAACCCATTTCCAGTGGCTTCCACAATCGACTTAGGCGTCATCCACAGCATGGGTGGAATATCTACTTGCACCTTTAAGTGAGCACATCCCTCCAGAACAGTGCGATCCGATTTAACCACAGGCTGCAAAATGCCTTGCAAATCTAAATGAAAGCGCTGATTCACAAAATCCATGCCCCTTAGTTCACACGCTTTAGAAGCCAATAATACGGTTCCATCAGGCTTAGAAAACAACTCAATATCGACCGTGGGTTGCAGCGTAAATGTGAGAAATTGCCGTGGCTTCATCTTAAGGCGGTAGCAAGCATTCCCCAGACTCTCAATCTGACTGGGATCGGTTAAAGCTTGCACCAAACGGTGCGGTTGTCTGAGATAGTGCTGAATCGGAACCGCAGCCTTGGGCACTAAAATAGAAACCGATTGAGAAGAGGTAAAGGTTGCTCGCATAAGTGGGCATAATAGGCAGTTATGCTTCTAATTCTACTGTTGTCTGGAGAATTGTTGGCTACATTTTGCCTTTTTTCCTGCATTAGTAAGAGTCCGCATTTTCTTGCGGTTTCAGACATTGTTTGGCTTTTGTGCACAAATAAACAGATATACTAACTCCCAGTATTCTGTGCTTTGAGGTCGAAAAATCGCCCTAACGATGCAGTTGCATTTATGACTTTTACCATTGCCCACCTTGGGCCAGCAGGAACGTACACAGAACAAGCCGCCCAAGCCTATGCTCACTGGTGGGCTGTGCAAACGCAGCAATCTTTGCCACAGCTGTTACCTCAGGCAAGCATTGGTCAATCTCTGCATGCAGTTGCCCAGGCACAAGCTGAGGTAGCAATTGTCCCTGTAGAAAATTCCATCGAAGGCAGTGTCACGACCACGCTAGATACGCTGTGGCAAGTAGATGACTTAAACATTCGTCAAGGGCTAGTGCTACCTATTGTGCACGTTGTCGTCTCACAAGCTGAACAGTGGGAAAGCGTTCAGACTATCTACTCCCATCCCCAAGCACTCGGCCAATGCCAACAATGGCTGCAGAAGTGGTTACCCCACGCAGAACAAATTCCTGTCAATTCCACAACAGATGCGCTGAAGTATGTTGCCAACGATACAACCGTTGCCGCCATCTCTTCGGAACCAGCGGCACAGCTCTATAACCTACCCATCCGCGCATACTCAATTCAAGACTATCCAGACAATTGCACTCGCTTTTTGGTAGTGAGCCGTCTAGAGTGCAACATTGCCATTCCTGAAGTTCCCCAAGGACAGCTTTACACCTCATTAGCATTTAGCCTATTGAAAAACGTACCAGGTGCCCTGGTAACTCCCCTCCAAATCTTCGCCCAGCGCAATATTAACCTGAGCCGCATTGAATCACGCCCCACCAAGCGATCGCTCGGCGACTACGTGTTTTTTATCGACGCGGCAGCAGATTTCAATGGGGAACCCATGCAAGCTGCACTGGAATTGCTCAAAACCTATACTGAACGGCTGAGAGTGCTAGGCCACTATGCCATTTTGCCAACCTCACCCCTGCAACCTTAGACCAACCCAAACTAACAAACTTCCCCATCACACGCTTTGGATCAGTTCCTCTTAATCGGGGGGTTCTGCATCCCCTAAGATATCTTGGTCGCCTAGGGTATCTTTCAAAACAGTGCGAGCCGCCAAGTGATTCCGAGTAGAAGTTAAAATCTCAATTTCTCGTTCTAGACGGGTGGCAGTATCTTGCATCTCTAGTAAAGACTGCTGCTCTGGCGCAACCCCATAAAAATTACTAGCAACCCAGTAAGAAAACTCAGTCGGCAAATCTGGGATATCGTCCGGCAAGGGAATTTCTTGTTCTGTCAACTTGGCTGAGAGTTGAACTACATCTCCCAACACTTGGCGTGCTTGTCGAGCCAGCTCATGCAAGTCTCGGCTTTGAGGTAAATCTTCTATCCATTCCACCAACCCTACTCGATAGGGCTTTTCACGGGTGTAGTCTAATACCCTAAAGCGTTGCTGGCCTAAGCACATCACCATCATACGGCCATCGGGTAAGCGCTCTAACTTCACCACCTCTGCACAGCACCCTACATTGGCTGCACGTCCGGCATTTGGGTCCCACATTAACACCCCAAAGCGGCGATCGCTTTCTAAAATGGTGTTCATCATGATGCGATAACGAAATTCGAAAATATGCAGCGGCAATGGACGCCCTGGGAAAAGCACGACCTCTGGCAATGGAAACAAAGGAA
>DATNQK010000188.1:0-17037 GCA_036704065.1 Stenomitos sp. | reverse complement strand
GGACTTGTTGCCTTTAAGAGCGTTTCGGTCTGAACCTAGAGTAGTAAAACGCAGACCAAAGCCTTTTCCAAGAATGACCAAACCTCGTGACGTTCTCAAAGCTGCTCTAGTCAATTGATTCAGCTTGTTTCAGTGGCGTTGCAGGCTGTGATGGTGCGCATGGTGAAATGTGAGGTGGTTTTGCTACAGTTGTATTACATGTCATACAGGTAGGGCAACGATGTTGACTGTAAGATTAGATCCTGAGACTGAACAAAAGTTAGCGGAAATTCTTGCCCACGAACGGAGTATCAATTGCAGCGAATTAATTAAGCGGCTGATTCAGGAACGGTGGCTGACTTTGAGTTTAGATAAAACGTTTGTTGAGCGGCGGGGAGGACATCCGCAACATCTCTTACAGGATGCACCCCCTGATTTATCGGAACGAGCAACACGCAAACGGGCGATCACCGAACATCTCAAACAACGGCGTTCATGAGCTATCCACCTCTGATACTGATTGATAGCGGTATTTTGACGGCGTATTATAGTGGCGCTGATCGCTATCATTTACAGGTATGCGAGTTCCTGGAAGGATGCACGAGTCGTCTGATCGCGACTCATAGTTGTACGACTGAGGTGATGTGGCTACTCAGCTCTAATTGGCGAACTCAAAATGAATTTTTGTTGGATCTTGCTAGAGAACTTTATGAGTGTGTCCCCATTTTGCCGCAGGATTTTACTCGGATTGCGGAACTCAATGCTCAGTATGCTGATCTACCAGGGGATTTTGCCGATTTAAGTTTAGTTGCTATTTCCGAGCGTTTAGAAATTGGTGCGATCGCAACTTTGGATAGTGATTTCGATATTTACCGTCGCTATCGGAAGCAACCCTTTGAGAGAGTTTTTCTGCCTGGGTAGCGATTACCTACTCATCTGTATTAGAGTGATCGCACCGATGAGAGCACTCTTGAGTTAAGTTGCGTGTTTTAGAAAAAATTATTTCCACAGTATGTGTTCATCTCAATCTTCTAAATTTGTGGGTCATGAGCAGGTGGATGCCACCCACCGCGAATCCAGAGACGACGAGCACGCTGGATGGAAGCATCATTATGCCAATCATCATTCATATCTAAACGTTGAATTGTGGCACGTCCAGTAGGAGTGATTCCTACGATCTTTTGTCTATCGGCAGGCCAGATAAAATGCTCAGACCACTTATCTTTCCTAGGATTGAAAAGTGAAACCTTCACTTGTGTTTCAGGATCAATAGCATCTATAAAGTTATAGCGACGGCCATTACAGCGATGACAAGCGAGAGCTAGATTATCCTCAGAGTCGCTTCCGCCCAAGGATTGAGGGACTAAGTGGTCAAAGGTGAAAAGAGAGGCACTCGCTTCTTCTGAGGAATGACAATATTCACATAAAAAATTGGCACGCTGCCGACTGGCCAGACTGATGATCATGGCTCAGCAATAATGCGGGCATTCATTAAGGTAAAGATTCGATCCAGTTCGGTAATACCAGCTAGCTCAGCCGTTTCTTCTGGAGTGAGAAGGTTAGCTTTTTGGCGATCAATTAGTATTTCAAGACGCATTTGGAGTTCGTCGGTAAACTTGAAGAGGTTAATTCCGCGAATTTTCTGAAGCTTAATACCCTCTTCAATCCAAGAAGAAGGTTGTACCATTGTTTGAGCAATCATGACAATTCTTCTTAATTTCCTGATCTATAGATTTCTTTACAACACGGAGCTAATTTCACTGTATAGAGGTCGTCTAACGATCATAGGCTCACCTATAGATCGTATTCACCACTATAGCGCTTGGGAACAAAGATCAGCCGTTCATGCTACCTGAGTAATCGCACTCAAAGCTATAGCGTTTCGGTGCAAAGATATTTCAGGATTGCAGAGTAGATCTTAATAACAGCGATCACGCTTTTTTGAAATGTGGGGCGATCGCAACTTTGGATAGTGATTTCGATATTTACCGTCGCTACCGAAAACAACCCTTTGAGAAAGTTTTTCTGCCTGGGTAGCGATCACCTGTTCATCATTATTAGAGCGATCTCCTATCGCAGGCACTGGAGCAGGAGCAGTAACAACATGCGAAAACTCGTGAGCATCTTATCGCTGCATTGGGTGAAGCGCTACAGCGGCGCAAGTCTTAGAAGCCCATTGCAGTTCCATTGTTGATACAGCGGATCCTGGGCTTTAGGCTGGATAACTTGTCCCAATAAGCCAAATATGAGAAGAGTCCCTCTACCTTCGCCTAGGTCTTGCTTATTTCTTCTGAAAAACCATCTTTGGTTGTATCCACTCATACCACTGAGACATTCCCTCGCCCGTTTTGGCAGAGACTTGGAAAATTTCAATGCTTGGGTTGACCTTCCGAGCATAAGCAAAACAGGCTTCAACATTGAACTCCACATAGGGCAATAGATCAATTTTGGTCAGAATCATCACCTGACAGGCCCGGAACATGTGCGGATACTTAATGGGTTTATCTTCCCCCTCCGTGACTGAAAGGATGGCGACTTTTGCATGTTCCCCCAAGTCAAACAACGCCGGACAAACCAAGTTGCCGACATTTTCGATCAGTAACAGCGAGTTCGGGAGAGGATTTAAGGTTTGCAGTCCCTTGGCAATCATGGAGGCTTCTAGGTGGCAACCTGTTCCTGTGTTGACCTGAACAACGGGGCAGCCTGTCGCTTTGATGCGCTGTGCGTCATTGGCAGTTTCTTGGTCGCCTTCAATTACTGCGATCGCCATCTGAGATTGCAATTCAGTAATGGTTCGCGTAAGCAAAGTCGTTTTCCCAGAACCTGGAGAACTCACTAAATTGAGCGCAAGAATATTCCGTTCCTTTAACCAGCCTCGGTTCTGGGCCGCAATGAGATCGTTCTTCGCAAGAAGTTTGTGTTCTACCTCAATAGTTTGGCCATGCACTGCCGCATGAATTTGAGAAGTAGTTTGTGCATTTACAGCGGCAGGATGCGCATGAACAGAAGTTTCATGAACTTTCTCTGGATGGGTATGGGTATGGGTTACCACCGTACCATCCGCAAGCACATGGGTATGTTCATGGGAGGTATTTTGAGGATCAGCTTCAACGTTTGTAGAAGGAGATGGAATGGCTTCTGTTTCTCCCGTTTGCAAGTTGGTGAGTGTGGGAGAACTTCCATCCGAGCAGCCGCAAGTTACACACATACATCCTCCGTTTCTAGTTCTTTAATGGCGAGTTCTTCACCTTGAACAATTTGTAAATCTTGACAACCACAATCACATAGACCAAAAGGTACTTCTAGTTCCACTTCTTGCCCACAGCGGTTACAATGCGCTAATCCTGGCTTCTCGATAATCTCTAACCTTGCACCTTCTAGTAAGGTGCCTTGAGCACACACGTCGAAGCAGAATTGAATGGCATCGGGCATGACGGCTGTGAGTTTGCCGATTTCTAAGGTCACGCGCTTAACAGGACTACCGCTCGCGTATTCTAAGGCGATCGCCACAATATTCTGTGTAATTCCTAGTTCGTGCATAAACCTGTTTCCGATACTCGCGAGTTCCTGTAACCGTTCGGTATTGTGTTTGATAGATTCAATCAACAAATGCGGGGGAGTTGATCGCCCACCAGCATATCTACGACCCGTTCAGTACCAAAGGCTGTTTTTAACAGCACAATCTCCGTTGGTGTTGCAATGACCTCTCCAATAATGCGACTGTGCTCGCCTGCGGGATGTGATCGCATGGCAGCAAGAACCTCCTCTGCCTGGGACGGTGGCACCACAACGACGAGTTTACCTTCGTTGGCGAGATAGAGCGGATCAAGTCCTAAGAGTTCACATACCCCCTTTACTTCTTCCTGAACTGGAATCTCAGTTTCATGGATGCGAATACCCCTCTGAGAGCTAGTAGCAAACTCATTCAAAACGGTGGCTAGTCCGCCACGGGTGGCATCGCGCATGGCTCTAACTTGGGGACATACCGCCAGAATTTGATCAACCAACCCATTCAAGGGCTGACAATCGCTTTGAATTGAGGTGGTTAATGCTAACTCCCCTCGTGCCAAGAGAATGGTTGCGCCATGATCGCCTAAGGTGCCGTTAACTAGCACGACATCTCCTGGTTGCAATTGTTGTGCTGAAGGAGAAACTTGAGGACGGATGATGCCAATGCCTGTGGTGTTGATAAAGAGCTTATCTACCGCACCCCGTGGGACGACTTTGGTATCTCCTGTTACAACTTTTACTCCTGCGGCGATCGCTGCTTGTTGCATGGAGTAAACAACCCGTTGCAACACCTCAATGGGTAATCCTTCTTCCAAAATGGCACTACAGGTCAAATAAAGCGGTGTAGCACCGCTTACTGCGAGGTCGTTCACGGTACCGTTGATCGCTAGAGCGCCAATGTCACCGCCAGGGAAAAACAGCGGATCGATGACGTAAGAATCGGTTGTGAACGCAAGGCGATCGCCCAAATCCAAGAACTCAGATAATTCAAACCGTGCTTGATCCTCCAAACAATTGAGGGCTGGGTTCGAAAACTGCTCGACAAAAACCGTTTGAATTAGGTCACGCATGGCCTTCCCCCCGCTGCCGTGGGCTAAGGTGATTTCCTTATCACGCAACTGGCGACGCGAAGGCGACACATTGGAAGGCGACGACGAGGAAGCAAAGGAGACGTCCATAAGCAAAGGTTTAAGTCAGAAGGGAATAGCACCGAGACACAACCTATCGGCTGTAACTGAGATTGCGATCTGGGGCCGCAGTTGCCGCAGGAGAAACCCTGCCGTATTTGTAATAAGCAGCGCAGGCTCCTTCTGAGGACACCATACAAGCGCCGAGCGGGTTTTCTGGCGTACATCCGGTACCAAAGACTTTGCATTCCCAAGGTTTCTTGACGCCCTTAAGGATCTCTCCACAGGCACAAGCTTTGTGATCGGCGACTCGGCGATGAGGGAGGGTAAATTTTACTTCTGCGTCGAAGGCGGCATATTCTGGGCGCATCTGTAAACCGGAGTGAGGGATTTTGCCTAATCCACGCCATTCAAATTGATCCCGCACCTGAAACACGCGGTTCATGGCATCTAGAGCGACAGCATTCCCCTGCCTTTGGACAAAGCGAGCATATTGATTCTCAACCTCGCAGCGTCCCTCCACAAGCTGTTGCAGTAGCATCCCAATGGATTGCAACAGGTCTAGGGGTTCAAAGCCTGAGACGACAATCGGTTTATGGTATTGCTGTGTAATGACCTGGTAGGGCTCAGTCCCAATTGCCATACTGACATGGCCAGGGCCAATGAACCCATCCAACTGTAAGTCTGGGTTGCTTAAAAGTGCCTCCAGGGCAGGCACAACAAGGACGTGATTGCAGAACAAGCTAAAGTTTTGAATCTCCTCGGCCTCGGCTTGGAGTACGGTTAAGGCCGTGCTGGGGGCCGTCGTTTCGAAGCCAATGGCAAAGAAGACCACTTGGCGATCGCGATGGGTTCTGGCGATGTCTAAGGCATCTAGGGGTGAATACACCATCCGAATATCAGCGCCTTTTGCCTTGGCCTGTAATAGATTTTGTTGGGCACCCGGTACCCGCATGGCATCGCCAAAGGTGGCAAAAATAACCTCCGGTTGCTGGGCAAGGGTAATGGCATCATCTAACCGACCTTTGGGCATAATGCACACCGGACAGCCTGGCCCATGAATCAGTTCAATGCTGGGTGGCAGCAATGTTTCTATGCCGTACTTAAAGATGGCATGGGTGTGTCCACCGCACACTTCCATGATTTTGAGTGGGCGATCGCTGGTCACAGGCAGTTGCGCGCTTAGACGTTGAATTTCTCGCAAAATCCCCTGTACTTTTTGCGGATCTCGAAATTCATCAACATATTTCATGGCTCCTGCTCCTCCTCACCGTGCTAGTTTTGCTGTCGGTTTTGCATTGAATGGGTGCGGTAGCATTGCTTCCACTCCTACGGCAACGGTCATCTCTTCATGAATGGGTGTTAACGCCTCTAATAACCGGAGGGTTTCTGCGGCTTCGTCGGCATCAAGGCGGCTCATGGCAAATCCGACATGCACCAACACCCAATCCCCCACACAAGTTTCTACGGGATGAGCCTCATCGATAATGCAGGCAATATTGACCTGCCGTCTTACACCGCCCACCTCCACGATTGCCAGTTGCTGGGCAACATTGGTAATTTCGACAATCTGACCTGGAATTCCTAAACACATGATGCTCACCTTTGAGGGTGCTACAACGAGAAAGGCGTTAGCGAAAGTCTTTAGCAGGCAAGTAATCGCGCAGCGGCCACTGCTGCCTGCCCCAAGGATAAACCGCCATCATTGGGAGGAACCCGATGGTGACTCAAAACAGTAAAGTTCAAGGCGCTGAGTTGTTGCTGTACGGTACGTGCCAGAATTTCATTTTGAAACACGCCTCCGGTCAAAACGATTTGGCTAAAGGATTTCTTCTGGTTTAGGCATTGGACTGCCTGAACTAGGGCGTTAGCAAACCCTAGGTGGAACTTTGCTGCAATGATCCCCGCAGGAACAGCCTGTTGTAGGTCTGCTAGAAGGGCAGGCCAGAGAGGTTTTGCATCCAATTCCAACAGGGACTTGCCATTCACAATTACTGTATCCAATAAGAAAGGATAGGAAACGGCTTGTGCGAGATCTTCCGGTTGGATCAATGCTTCCATCTGCATGGCTGCTTGCCCTTCATAGCTCACCGTTTCGGTACAGATGCCGATGGCGGCTGCGACAGCATCGAATAGTCGCCCCGCAGAGGAGGCTAACGGCGAATTGATCCCCTTTTGCAGGAGTTGATCCAGGAGCGATCGCGGTTGGTGGGCCAGAAACTGAATACAAGGTAGGTCGCCGTATTTCGTTTGCAGATTGTCCCAGTCGAGTGCTGCTAATTGGGCATAGGTATTGCGCCACGGCTGATAAATGGCCTGGGTTCCACCTATCATTGCAACAGGTTTAAGCCGTCCAAGCCGTTGAAATTGGCAATAGTCCGCCCACAAAAACTCACCCCCCCATAAGGTTCCATCCTCACCATAGCCCAATCCATCAAGGGCAATTCCTAGTACGGGTGCGTTTCCCAAGGGCAAGTTGTGTTCTGCCATACAGGCAGCAATATGGGCGTGGTGGTGCTGCACGACGATTAATGGCAAAGATTGCTCCTCGGCCATTGTGCGCCCTAATTTACTAGAGAGATAGTCGGGATGCCCATCAATAGCGATCGCTTGAGGTTGGGTTTGCAACAATTCACAGTAGAGCGATAGGGTTTCCTGATAGGCCATAAAGGCAGTTGCATTTTCGAGATCCCCCAAATGTTGCGAAAGGATGGCACGTCCACGCTCCAAGAGGCAAAAGGTATTCTTAAGTTCGCCGCCCATCGCCAAGAGGGTCGGAGCCGAGGTGAACGCTGTGGGTAGTCGCAGCGGAGTTGGTGCATATCCTCTCGCCCGTCGTAAAACCTGAGGTTGCCCTTCTATAACCCGCACGACTGAATCATCAATACGATTGATAATCTCCCGATTGTGCAACAGAAAAACATCAGCGATGGAGTTGAGTTTTTCTCGTGCTTCTGTGTTGTCGATACACTGTGGTTCATCCGATACGTTGCCACTGGTCAATACAATCGGACGGTTCATCCGCTGCAACAGCAAATGATGCAAGGGTGTGTAAGGCAGCATGAATCCCAGGGTGGAAAGCCCTGGAGCGACGCCTGCTGCAATCTTGAGATCCCCGCATTGGCTGGCTGGTGGGTCTGCAATTTTTTGCAACAGCACAACGGGGCCAACGGCACTTTGCAGTAGCTCTCGTTCCAGTGGTTTGATAGTGCAATACTGCCCAATGATCCCTAGATCCCTGGCCATTAGGGCAAAGGGTTTATCGAAGCGGTGTTTACGCTGGCGTAAGGTTTGGACTGCGGTTTCGTTCGTGGCATCACAAGCTAAGTGAATGCCACCAATGCCCTTAATGGCAACGATCTTGCCTTGTTGCAGAAGGGTGCAGGCTACGTCCACATCATCCATCGTGGAAGCAGACATATGGGCGGCGATAGGTCTGCCATCGGTCTGCTCTAACCAGGCATGGGGCCCACACTGAGGGCAGGCGATGGGCTGGGCATGGAAGCGGCGATCCTCAACAGTTTCATAGGCTTGCACACAAGCCGGACAGAGTTCAAAGGCAGCCATGCTTGTATGGCGGCGATCATAAGGAATGGTGCGGATCAGGCTGAGGCGGGGCCCGCAATGGGTACAGTTGGTGAAGGGATAGCGATACCAACGGCTCGCAGGATTGAAGACATCTACAATGCAGTCGGCACAAGTGGCAGCATCAGCAGGGATGTCCGTCTGAACCGGACTCGACACGCTATCCACAATGCGAAAGCCGTCATACGCTGTGGGTCGCTCCAATGGCGACCGTACAAGGGTATCAATTCGCGCAAGCGGAGGACATTCTGCTTGCAGTTGTTGCACGAATGCTTGGATGGCGGTTGCGGTACCGACGACATGAATCAACACCCCCGCTCCATCATTGAGAACTTCGCCGCTCAAGCCGCAGGCTGTTGCTAAACGGTAGACGGTTGGCCGAAACCCCACCCCTTGGACCGTTCCCTGCACGCGGATGGCTTCGGCACGCTGAGCGGATATATCGGAGAGATTGGCGTTTTGCTTTTGCAGCATGTGTAAAACTCATCCGCTGACCCATACTGTGCCCAAGATGAGCGATGGAACAATGTGAGGAACGCTGAAGGTCATCGCATTGTTCACAGTAGCACTTGGTTGTTTTTGCGATTGGCGATCGCAACTGTTATCTCACAGCCTTGAAGATTGAATAGCATCCTCTCCATGATTTAATTTTACATTCTAGAAATTTGACCGGATGATATTCCTTAAAAGGTTAAACTTGGCAGGTGAAACGATATAAGCGTCATGTCGCCTTACACTCTCTTGCAACAAACCCAAGCCCAACGGGTCAGCGATGGGACAACGCTGCCGCTGCTACATGGATGTGAATCTGCACCGCGCTTACTGGTATTGGTGTGGTCTCAACTGGGCGACTTCGATAGTCTGGAATATGCCGCATGGATAGGCCGAGAAGCGGCACAACTTCAGTTGAAGCAGGTCACTGTAAGGGCGATTGGAATTGGCGATCGCGCTTCTGGTCAGCAATTTTGCCGCTTCACCCAGTTCCCGGAAGAAGCATTGTTTGTTGATCCGACCGCAAGTTTGCATCGGCAACTGGGTCTATATCCAGGCCTTTCACTGAAGATTCCAGGGTTATCGCCTGCTCAGTTGGCATGGCTCAACTTATTGTTAATGTGTGCAGGAATCGGTAGCCCTGGTACCCTCAAAGAAGTGTTTCGAGGCTATCGTGGCGATCGCAACGCACCCCAACTCATTGCAGACGAGGAAACGGTAGAGTTGCTTTCCTTCCCTGCTTTAAAAGGATCGATGTTTCAGCGGGCTGGCGGTAAAGGTTACCAGCGACCTTTTGAGTTAGCAACCGTGCGCTTGCGCAACATGGTAGAGGTGTTCTCTCATTGGCAAACCTATGTACCCGATCCAACTTACTTGACCCAGCGCGGTGGTACCTTTCTTTTCGATGCCTCAGGGACGTTAATCTACGAACACCGCGATCGCGGCATTCTGGACTTTGCGGCTAACATGAGCCGTCCGCTCTCATTTCTTTGAGTTCCTTACATGAAACTGTTGTAGTGCCTTAGCTAAACCCCATGCTGTTGTGGTTAGTAGCCCAGCGTTTGAGAAGCATTGTATTACTTGAAAAACAGAACAATCTGAACTTTCGTATCTAAAACCTGAGCATAGCTTTGTCCGAAAAGGGTACCGCCTGTATCCCATTCTCTGCTGGGCTATAACGTTGAATTCAGGATAATTTCTATCCGCCCTTAGAGGGATTGCCTAGAAATATTAACGCTCTAAAAGTTGTTATTCATCCACAATCAGATTCTTTCCTTTGTTGGAGGTACTTTCTGTAAAAGGCCTCTAACTTAGAAGAGAGATGCTACCGAAGGCTTTTTAGTTTGCCTAACGAGTTGCAATTTTAACTAGACAACCACTTTCAGTACCCAGTATTGAAGGCAGTATTAAGTATTTAACCGCCAAGAGAAAACCGAGAAAACCGATCATGCAAAAGATTATTGCTTTGACTGCCGCTTCAATGCTTGCGGCATTAATTCCTGGCACTGTTTTTGCCCAATCTGCTCCTTATCCAGGTTCCAGTGACCCCACTCAATCTAGCCCTAATTCTCCAGTAGCTCCCACTTCGCCGACGACACCTGGCAGTGTCCCTACAACGCCAACCAATATTGCGCCTGGGGGAAGTGTTTCTCCCTTGTCATCTACATGTTCTGGCCCCATAGGTGGTGGAACGCCAACGAGTAGCACTTATTCTACTGGTGGAGCCTCAAGCGATAGTACTTATAGCACCTCTTCCAGTCGTACTTCAACCTACAGCACTGTTGGCCCTAACGGTGCAGCACGCCCAACGGGTATGAATGATACAACGGGTTCTATGAGTATGAACTCAACCTCTATGGCTACGACAAGCCAGGCGACAGGGGTCTCTGGTACGATGATGGCTCCTCGTATTATTAAAGCCAGCAGTGATCAAGTTGAATATAACAACATTATTGGACCTACCCACTCCGTTGAGCTAGCTGTCGGTAGCAATGCGATGTGCTCGCTGTCAATTAAACCGCTGCAAGATGTGCAAGCCAATGACGATATTCAGGTTCGGGATGCAGCCGGTAATTCGATTCCCGCAACTGTCACAAAGCAAGAAGATGGCGGGGCGATCGTGACTTTTGCCCAACCTATTGCGCCTGGATCGATGTTGAACCTGGAAATGCAGGGTGTTGAGTATTATTCCTCTTTAACGCCTACTGTGATTCAGTACTCGATTTCTGGCGATTTTGCAGGATACTCGCAGCCCATTCCTTATGGCACAGCCCAAGTGAACCGATACCTGCGCTAGTTCAGAGCTATAGCTTCCGTTCGAGCTGTACCTTGATATCCTCTTCCTTCCGTAGTTGCCTAGGACTGTGTTGATCACCTTTCCTAGGCACTTTTTTGTAGGGAACGTTTGGAAAAGACCGATATTAGGCCTCCACTATGTCTGGTTTTGCTACCGCTTCCGATTCGATTCAATGCGCAAAGCTCGAAGGTATCACTAAGGGCAACTGTACTGTTATTACAGTTCCAGCTTTAGCAGAAGATTCAATGGTTAACCTACCATCGTGGGCTTCAATGATGCGTTTAACAATCGCTAGACCCAGACCTGTTCCGTTAGATTTAGTTGTAAAGAAGGGACGACTCAGCTTAGGGAGTATATCGGATGGAATGGGTGAACCTCCATTCCTGACTTGGAGCAAACTCCAGTGATCGGCCTGCCTTGAAAGCGATAGGGTGACGGTTGTTTTAGGCTCTATGGCTTCGAATGCATTGGTGACAAGATTTACGATCACTTGCTTCAGCTTATCCGCGTCTGCAGGAATAGGGATAGGAACCGATGCAGCTTCAAAGCACAAAAATTTGTCTGCTGCGACAGGTAAGCTTTGCAGTGTCTCTAGCATTCCCGATACAAATTGATTGAGTTCTATCTCGGTTTTGCATAGGTTTTGAGGTTTTGCATAGAGTAAAATCTGGTTGAGTAAGCGTTGTAGACGTTCCGATTCTTCTATCCCTAACCCTAGATAAGTTTGGAATTGGGATGGCAGCTCAATCTTTTTGAAAGCATTTAGTGCCATCAATACTGTGGTTAGGGGGTTGCGAATTTCATGCACGATCATTGCAGCCAGTTCGCCAATTTCGGCCAGTTGCTCTAAAGCCCTCGTTGCACGATTGAGCAGCGTAATATCGGTTGTAATCGTTAGTAAGCAGGCCTGATCTTCGAGTTGAATTGGTTCTACGGACATCAGCCCTGCAAACACTTCGCCTGACTTTCGTCGCAGTGTTACTTCCCAGTTCTCGATTCTGCCTTGCAGTTGTAGTTGCTGCATGAGATGGTTTTGATCGTCAGAATTGACCCAAATGCCTAAATCAAGGGCACTAGCGCCAATCATTTCTGCAGTGCAAAAGCCAAATATCTGCTGACAACTGGCATTGACTTCGAGATACTGTCCATTGCTGGTGGCCGAAATGGTAATTGCACTGGGGGAAGAATTAAAGGCTTTGGCAAACTTTTCTTCAGAGGCTTGCAATGCTTTTTCAGCTTGCTGGCGCTCGATTTCGCTGGCAGCTCGCGCTGCAAAGATTTCTAAAATGGCTGTATTGCGGGGTTCATTGCCCAGGAGTTTATTGTCGATGACGGCGAGATGACCTAGCAACTTACCGGACATGCTATAGAGCGGAATGCCAGCATAACTTTCCGCCATGACTTCTTGCATAAATTCGTCTGCAGGAAATAGCTCTTGAACACCTTGGGGATAAATGGTACATCCTGAGTTGCTAAAAACTTGCTCACAGGGGGTGCCGTAAAGATCGTACTCAATGTTGTCGCTAAACTCATGATTTTGCCAGAACGCGTAGGTACAAACCCGTGTCGGCGGAGAGTCGATACAGCCGCTAACCAAGGCATACCGAACATTCAGGACTTCTGCTAGAGATCGCACGAGGGAGCGAAAAAAAGCTTCACCTGTGACTGCGGCAGTTCCTTCTACTAAAAGGCGTAGTGTATGTTCTGAGCGCTGACGCTCGGTAATTTCTCGCTGGAGCTGTTTGAGAATGCGACCCCGTTCAATGGCGTAGCGCAGCACCCGTTCTAAGGTGTCGGGCGTAATGCATCCTTTGACTAAATAATCTTGTGCGCCTTGAGTGACCGCCTGGATTGAACGTTCGCGATCATCTAGCTCCGTTAAAATCACAATTGGCAGTTGTGTGGCAGCAGATTGTAACTTTTGCAATGTTGCCAAACCTTGAGAATCTGGCAATGAAAGGCCGAGTAATGCCACTTCGAACTGAGTCTGTTGGAGCAATGCGATCGCGCTACTCAGTTGTTTGACATGGGTGACTTGCCATTGGCCACTGCCTTCTGCCTCCAGCATTTCAGTCAACAAGTATGCATCAGCATCATTGTCTTCCAGAAGCAGAAGCGGGACAGGCACAGTCATGGAGGATGGGGCCTATTTAATTAAAGGAAAGCGCTAAATGGTAAGGCTTCGCTATAAAGTTCAAGACGAGATCTAAGGTCAACGCGCTGAACTAAGTGAACAGGGTGTGAATCCAGTGAGGTATGCGCTTGAGGCTGACATTCGTATATTTGCGTTGCTGATCGAGAAAGTCAAGCCATGTAATGATGAAGCTCAAGATCGTTGCTTAACCTAGGGCCGACCCCGGCCAAACTAACCCAGAAATTGCGTTGATGCCATTTCCCTTAATGCCTGACATGAGCATAGAGTGGGATCCTACTGATGGATCCGTATTGCTGCTTTGGTGGCCAACTGAAGGGATAGCAATCTTGCAAAGATAGACTATAACTTACTTGATTTCGTCAAAAATCGATATTTTCTATATATCTTGTTGGCCCCAAATATTTTCAAATTTCCAAGAGAATGGGTCGCTTTAGTTCCGTCTTCTCAAAATCTTAGTCAAGGCTGTGGCACTCCATAAATCGATCTTTGCCTTGCAGATTAAGCATTTGGCCTTGCGAAAAAATAGCCGATCTTAAATCGGGGCTCAAAAATGCATAGATAGAATTTATGGATATGATTCAAAAAATACGCTTCAAGCGATAGATAAAAAGCGATACTCTTTTCTTAATCCATAGATGAAAGGGTATATATCCAATGCCACAGGTTTGGATTGAAACCGTTTGGCTGGTACCGTGCTATTCCTTGTTGGGCGCCGTATTGACGATTCCTTGGTCGCCAGGAATCCTGCGACGCACGGGTCCTCGTCCTGCGGGATACATTAACTTATTGATGACCTTTTGCTCCTTCATTCATAGTGCGATCGCCTTTGCGGGTATTTGGGGACAACCTGCACAACATATTGATCTGACCTGGTTGCAGGTTGCGAACCTCGATCTGACCGTGCCTTTGGAACTGTCTTCTCTGTCGATTGGCGCAATGATGCTCGTGACAGGGTTGAACTTTATGGCCCAGCTCTATGCAGTGGGCTACATGGAAATGGATTGGGGCTGGGCTCGGTTCTTCGCCTTCTTAGCCTTTTTTGAAGGGGGGATGTGCGCCCTTGTGCTGTGCAACTCCCTATTCTTTAGCTTCATGATTCTAGAGGTTCTGACCTTGGGGACCTATGTATTGGTGGGTCTCTGGTTTAGTCAGTCTCTGGTGGTGACTGGAGCCCGCGATGCTTTCTTGACCAAGCGGGTGGGTGACTTATTGCTCCTGATGGGGCTATTGGCGGTTTATCCGATTGCCGGAACTTGGAATTTTTCTGAGCTTGCACAGTGGGCCGCTAGCAATCCGCAATTGGCACCAGGAACGGCAACCCTGATGGGTTTGGCTTTGATTGCAGGACCGATGGGCAAATGTGCTCAGTTTCCTTTGCACCTCTGGCTGGATGAGGCCATGGAAGGGCCTGTTCCCAGTACCATCCTGCGTAACTCGGTAGTAGTTGCCACGGGTGCTTGGGTACTAATTAAGCTTCTGCCGGTCTTGGCACTTTCACCGACGGTTCAAACGGTGATGATTGGCATCGGTACGGTGAGTGCAGTTGGCGGCACGTTAATTGCGATCGCCCAAATCGATGTTAAGCGTGCGCTTTCCTATAGCGTCTCGGCTTATATGGGTTTGGTGTTTATTGCCGTGGGCACCCAACAAACCGAAGCTGCACTGCTATTGGTGTTAATTCATGCGATAGCGATGGCGCTGCTCGTGATGAGTACCGGAACCATTGTTTGGTCCAACATTACCCAAGACCTTACCCAGTTGGGTGGGTTGTGGTCCCGTAGACCCATCTCTGGGTTGTCTTATTTAGTGGGGACTTGGGCTCTGATTGGTTTGCCCCCGCTCGGTGGATTTTGGGCCTTACTGAAGCTGATTGATGGGTTATGGAAAACGCATCCCTTGCTCGTGTTGGTGGTTCTTAGTGTGAACACCTTAACGGCCTTCAGCTTGATGCGAGAGTTTGGTCTCATTTTTGGCGGTAAGCCGAAACTGATGACCGTCCGTGGTCCTGAAGTCTTATGGCCGATGGTCTTGCCAATGACCTTCACCTTGGGTCTCTCGCTGCATTTACCTTTGGTGTTGAATGCCTTGGGTCTGTTGCCCAGTTGGGCTAGTCTCAATACTGATGCGGGTCTGCTCTTGATCTGGTCCAGCATTTTGGGGTTAGGGCTAGGTGCTGTGGCATATGTATCGCCTCTGATCCAAAAGCCTATCCGTTTGCCTGTACCATCTGTGCAGAACCTTCTCGCTGCTGATTTCTATACGCCTCAGCTATATCGCTCCACCATTGTGTTGAGTGTGGCCATTCTGTCGAAGTTGACGGATTGGGTGGATCGCTTCATTGTGGATGGATTTGTTAACGCTCTCGGCTGGGTCTCGATCTTCGGCGGCGAAAGTTTGAAATATGGCAATACCGGACAGTCTCAGTTTTATGTGTTGACCATTGTGGTAGGAGTTGCCGTGATGGGACTCATGCTGGTCTGGTCGATCTTGCCGGGATAACAAACCATAAACCATTAAGTGGAGTGAAACCGATGAAGGGAAACACTGTGAAGTCGCCGATTTCGCGGAGACGGATGTTAAAGTTTGGCACTGGTTTGGTGGGTGCTGGAGTGGCGACAGCCAGTATTGGAACATCGCTCAAAAACCCAGAACCTGTGATCGCAGGTTCAGCCCCCCTCAAGCCACCTGCCGAAAACATTACCCCGAACGAAGCGATCAAACGCTTAATGGATGGTAATCAGCGCTTTGTGAAGAATAAGCTCAGGCATCCTAATCAAGATTTTGCTCGGTTGCAAGAAGTGGCCAAAGAGCAGAAGCCCTTTGCGGCCATTTTAGGCTGTGCTGATTCGCGGGTACCTGCTGAGATTGTCTTTGACCAAGGCTTAGGTGATCTATTTGTGTGCCGAGTGGCTGGTAACGTAACAACCCCAGAAGACATCGGTAGCTTAGAGTTTGGTACTGCCGTGTTAGGCGCAAAAGTCATTATGGTTTTAGGTCATGAGCGCTGTGGCGCGGTGGCCGCCACCATCAAGGGTGCAGCAGTACCTGGACGGATCGGTTCACTATTGGATGCCATTCGTCCAGCGGCAGAGCAAGTGAAAGGTCAACCGGGCGATCCGCTAGAAAATGCTTGCAAAGCCAACATCGCTTACCAAATTGAGCAACTGAAGACATCACCTGTGCTAAGCGAACGCATTGCGGCAGGGACGCTTCAGATTGTGGGTGGCTATTACGACCTCGATGAAGGCCAGGTTTCGCTGGTGAGTTAAAGCTGGCATTAAAGTGTTTTAGCGATGAAGGTCCAGGTGTATACATGCTTAGTTCATTAATTTGGCTACCAGTAATTGGTGCAGCAGTGGTCGGCGTGTGGCCCGTTGCCTCGTCTGATCGAAGCGTTAAACAATTGGCGCTTGCCATTGTTACCCTTTTAGTTGGCCTCACCTTTTGGGTTGTGAGTCAATTTGATTTAACCCTATCGGGTCAGCAGTTGACTGAATCTTTGCCCTGGATTGAACCGTTGGGGCTCAACTACAAACTGGGAACCGATGGACTATCCCTGCCGCTGGTAATCTTGACAAGCTTGCTCACCTGGATTGCAATTTACTGCACTCCACCGCTCTCAACACGTCCACGGCTCTACTACGCAATGGTCTTGTTGGTGAATGCGGGTATGACCGGAGCCTTGCTTGCCCAAAACCTACTGCTATTTTTCTTATTTTATGAAGTCGAACTTATTCCCCTTTACCTCTTGATTGCGGTATGGGGTGGGCCGAAGCGAGGCTATGCGGCGACCAAGTTCCTGATTTATACAGCGGTATCCGGTATTTTGATGCTGGCAGGGTTCTTGGGCATGACCTGGTTAGGCCAAGCTGGAACCTTTGATTATTCTGAGG
>DATNQK010000187.1:0-10810 GCA_036704065.1 Stenomitos sp. | reverse complement strand
CAATACGCAGTTGGTGAACGGCACGCTGATGAACATTGCCGACAATCCCACGGATGTGCAGTTGCCTGGCAGTTACGAAACAGAACCCACCCCACGGGTGCCGATTATTGTGACGGGGAACGATTTTTCCACCCTTTATGCGCCGCTGGTGCGGGATGGGCGGATGGATAAGTTCTATTGGGAGCCGTCTTTGGCGGATCGGCTGGGGATTGTGGCAGGTATTTTTGAAGCAGACCAGGTTTCTCAGGCAGATATTGAGCGGCTGGTAGAGACGTTCCCGCAGCAGTCGATTGACTTTTTTGGGGCGCTGCGATCGCGGGTTTACGACGAACAGGTGCGTGGCTTCATCCGGCAGGTGGGCATTGAACGGGTGTCTGCTTACTTGGTGAACAATCCTGATAGAACCTTGAATCAAGCACGGGAGCGAGTCACGCTGGCCCGATTGATTGAACTCGGTCAGGAAATGGTCAATGAGCAAACGCAATTGTTGCGATCGCAATTGGCACGGGAATATCTATCGCCGGGGCAAACGGCTCCTGTGCCAGTGCGCAATGGTCAAGGTGAAGCGATGAGTTCTGGGACATCGAACCAGATGCGCACAACGGTAGAGCATCCCTTAGACCATCGTGAGGCGGTGGATTTTGCAGCGGTGGCAACGCCTTCGGATTGGCCCAGCCATGTTTCACTGCCAGAGATTGAGCGATTGCTGGAAAAAGCATTACGCCAGGGTGGTCGGCTGAGTTTAGAGGTAGCAACACCCCGCGAAAAGGCAGGGAATGTATGGCGCAGTTGGACTTGGACCCAAGCCCCAGACAATGCCACTCATGCGAGCGCCAGTATTTTGGACTGTATCCGTGCCAATCCTCGCAGTTATATCAAGCTCATCGGCTATAACCCTGCCACGCAAAAGCGTTTGTTAGATGCCACGATTGTGCGTCCCAATGGCGCTTGAGGGGTTGTAACGAAATAAGCTAACCCTCTGGCAGTTTTGGTTGTGCTGGCTGCTGAGAGGGGTTTGAAAAGCTAAAGACTTTGCACTTGATCCCCCCTCCGCCCCCCTTAAAAAGGGGGGATCCAATTTTGGCTTACGCTTTCCTATCAAAAAGTGAAACTTGAGCAGCTCCCCCCTTTTTAAGGGGGGCTGGGGGGATCGAATGAAGAGATGAGAGCACTTGCCGACTTCTCAAACACCCTCTTAGCTTGCCTTCGGAGTTGCAGGGCTATGGAGTCTCTCGTGCCAGTTTCTCGGCGATCGCAGTCCTGACAAACTCTTGCCATTTGGGCATCTGCTTCAGTTGCTGGTTCATGCTTGCGGTGATTCGGACTTGGAGGTTGATGCTTAAGGACTCTTCCCCCGCTGGGACAAACTTGTGCTTTTCTAGGTCAGGGTTGCCCCCTGGTCTGCCTCTACCCACGATCTGTCTCTACGCTACCCCATCATCTTAGCTTGCATTCAGGCAATTTTAGGGGATGCCAACTTTGTACAAAACCCCTGCAAAACGCCACTGCATAGCTGGTATTCAAGCTATAATTAAAGTATCTAAACAAAGCAAAAGAGCGCCTCGGCGACCAACCAAACAGCGCTCTTTTGTTTTGAAGTCCTTAAAGCAAGGAGCCTTTATGTCACAGGCTATCACATCTGCTTCAGCGGCGATTAGCCCTAACTTGGTGGGCGATTTGTCGGAGTTGTCGGCGTCTCTGAATCGGTTTCTGGATTTGGCCGATGGCGGTCGGTTGGATGACCCCGATGAGTTGCAACAGCGGTATCAAACCCTTAAACAGGTTTGGTGTTCAGTGGTTGGGCTATACGGGCCAGGGCTAAGCGCCTAATCCTTTGGGGCAGGGGTGCCTTCATCCCTGTTGTCCCCATTCAACCCTGGCCTTGTGCTGCATTGCGACTGTTGTTGTCTTTGCTACCCCTTATCAGAATGAATGCTATGCAACTAAGCAAAACCCTCACCCTCTCCGAATACCCACAAGCCATTGCCCAGCTTCAGCGGCAAATGGTTCAGCTCGAAACTCAGATTAAAAGTCTCAAGGAGATTGTGGGGTATAGTCTCAACGAAATTGACCGCAGAATTGCCTTTGACGACACGCTGAAAAACGATGCCCAACGCAAGGCGAAGCGATCGCACCTTCTAGAAACCGATGGGGACTACATTAGTGCAGCGGCTCAACTGCGTCAACAAGAAATTGTGCGGGATAATCTCGCCATCGAACTGGAACTGATGCGCAGTACTTTTTCTGTGCTTAAGCTAGAACGACGAGCGGCGATCGCCACTCTGGAACTTCATGCCACGGCAGCAGCATAAAACCTAACCTGTGGGGTAACCAATGGACACAAGTGGACTCGAACCACCGACCCCCACGATGTCAAGGATGGAGTCAACCCCTAGAAACCCTTGAGAATATTAAGGTTGTTGGATTAATTAGAACTGAGATCGCAGTTTGATCTCAATTTTAGTTTTATAATCGGGCCAAAGATTAGAGGCCGATTATGCCCTTATATTCGCCACACCAGAAACCGCAACAACACGGGTTCAAGAAGGGTGATACCCATATCGTCGTTAATGCCCAGACGAACACTGCTAAAGCCTACACCTTTGAAGGGCAGAAACTATGGGAAGTCCCATGTTTAGCAATGGGGCAAGACCCTAACTGGCGCAACAATAGCGGCGATACCCCACCGGGGTTGTACAAGCTGGGGACGCTCTACAACGACTACGGCACCGTCGGCGACAATCCGGCCTATGACCGGACGCTAATGTCTTACGGGTGGATGACCTTCGACATGATTGACCTCGAAGGGAATGAGGACGATAACGGCAGAGCTGGCATTTGCTCTCATGGCGGCGGCTCCGGTTGTGGTTGGCCAGGTGCATGGCTACCACGACAAAAACTCTACCCCACTCTGGGCTGTGTGCGATTCCACAACGAAGATCTGGTTGATAAGATTTGGCCGCTCTACCGTCAAGGCACGGTCTTTGTCTCAGTCTTTCAGGATGACGTTTAGAGGCGATCGCATTAACAACCAACCTTTACAGGAGAACCCCCATTGATTCACGTTCCCCCTAAACCTGCTTCCAGATCCTTAACCGTTCAGTCTGGCATTGCAACCACGCTCAGCGGATTTGTTGCGACCGCTGTCCTGTGGGGGCAAGACCCAGCCAATTACCAGAAGGCCGCAGGGTGCCTTAATGCGTTTGGACTCACGGAGCAAGCCGACGCGGTTTTAAAAGTGGCTGCATCGCTGCCCATGATTTTTGGCTTACTGACAATCTACGGTCGCGTGAGGGCTAAGCGGCCAATCGGGAAGAGGACACGATCAATATGATCAAAAGACTTTTGCCCTTTCTATTACTGCTCTTTGCAAGCCCTGCGATCGCTGCCAACTTTGAGATTCTGGATGGCTCAGCAGTCGTGACTCGTCAGTGGCAAAAGACCCAGATGGTGAAAAAGGCCAAGTTGTACGAGGGCGATCGCCTCCAAGCCTCTCCAGAGGTTCAAATCCTGGGTGACTTCGGTTTTTTCTTTGCCGTATCTCGTGGTGAGCTGGCATTCCCAGTGCTTCGGCGCGAAGGCTGTGGAGTGCGAAACGTGATTGTCTACAGTGGATTTTTCAGTATCACGACCAGACCGCGCACTTGTAAGACCTCAGAAGTTAAGGTCATCTCAGCAAAGACCGGAATCAGTTACACGTTGCAAAGTGGGGCCAAGATCAACGATGTGGACGGTGCATCGGCAATAGCAGTTAGTCACGGGCTAGTAACCGCCGAAAACCCATTAGGCAGGGTTGATGTGCCAGCAGGTTACGGCTCAATCAATCGGCCAAATCAACCACCAGGCCAGCCAATTAAGCTCAGCCTGGAGTTGACCCAAGGCAGACCGGAACGCTGGGGAGCTGGCTATATTTTGCCAGTAATGACAAACCCCCTGAACTCCATCGAAGTCCAGGGGGCAAAGGCTTTTACTAATCGGTTTTTTCTACGGCTTCCCAAGCCTGGGAATTCAATCCAGGTGACGGTGAGATCAAAGGTTGACCCAAATCAACAGCGCACCTATCACCTACCTAGAAAAGAGTTGAGGTTTTAGTGTTCGCAGACCAAGCCCCCATGCACAAATCGACACGGATCGTCATTTGTCCAGTCTTTCCCCTTGAACTCAATCGGTTTGGCTTTAAATAAAATGCTTCCACCCGAAAGTAAGGCACCAAGAACAATGATTAAAGTCAACAGCCTCCAAAACCCTACACTGTGCTTGTCCAAAAGGGGCAAGGTCTTAACAATTGCCTCTGTTGCCTTCTCAATACTCGCGGGAATCCAATCCATACTTTTTTCCACAGTGTCCCCCTATTATGGTCCTGTGGTAATCGCGCCATGATGCTATCAGCCAGATCCGGTTGATAGCATCCGAGATTCCACCTATTTTTCGCCAAAAAGAGAAAAATATGCCGTACCCAGACAACGTAGATTCACGGATCGCCCAACTGCAAACGGCTGTAGACGCAGCCTTTGCCAATAACAAGGACGCGCCAGGGGAACTCGAACAGCTTGCAAAACTTTCAAGCATTCGGGGAACAAGTAGCACGTCTAGCGGAAACAGTGGCAGTTACTTTCCTTCAGACATTGACGAAGCGGCTGGCTATTACGGATTTTTGACTGCCAGTGGGGCATGGTATATCCAGCGGGTTACACCAACAACCGTTCGATATGCTGCTGGGACTGAGGGGTACACAACAGCATGGACTGGACGCGCAGCATTGATTTACGACTATTACAATGTGGTGTTTTAAATGGCGTACTTATTCAACCCGCTAGGGAAATCTGATTTTTTCCAAGTTGTAACGCCTAGTGCTATCTATGTTGACAGTGCAGTCGGCAGTGATTCAAACAGTGGGCGTGAGGCCACAGCGCCAAAACAAACGCTTGCGGCGGCGTTGGCAATTCTCAAGGATGGTCAAACACTCTATCTGGAGAGAGGCTCTACTTGGCGAGAAACCCTAAATCTTACAGGTTTTAACTCTGTCAAGGTTGAACCATACGGGACGGGATTAAAGCCAATCGTTAGCGCTCAAGATGTAGTTACAAGCTTTACCCAAAATGGGGGCACTGCTGCATACACCTTCGCGGTCACAATTGACACTGATATCGTCCCCGATAGGGGCTACGCAGGGGTTTTTGAGAACGGTTCGAGGTTGACTGAGATCAAGGTGGGAGATCCAGGGATTGCCGACGCTACAGCGGCAATTGCGGCAGTCGTGGCCACGCCTGGAAGTTTCTATTTTGCTGGCCCTGGAAGTCAAGCCCTTGGATGGGCTGCTGGTACAAAGACTTACTATATTCAGGCTACGGATAGCAGCAACCCCAATACAAATGGGTTGACTTACGAGGTTTATAAGCGGCAATTTGCCTGCATTATTCCCGAAACCTGTACAGCAAAAGGAATCCGCTTTCATTTGGGTTGGTTCCATGATGGAAGCGGAAACAACTTAGAAGATTGCAGCATTGAGCGCTTAGCACGGCATGGATGCTTGCCCAATGTGCCACGTTTTAAGGGCTGTATTTCAATTGACCCTAACCCTGCATTCCCTGGGGCACTATTTCACAGCAATCCTCAGACGATGGCTGCAGATATCTCATATGAAGATTGCATTGCAGTTGGACGCAAGGGGACGTCAGGTTATCTCAATAGTGGGTTCTTTTCTCATGGGCCAGGGGTTCCCGTTAAGATTCGCAATCGGGCAACGCTAAACAGATGTGCTGCTTACAACGTCCAAACTGGCGTTTTATTAGCAGATGTCAATGAGGTAAACGTTCTCGACTTCCGAGCAGAGAATTTTACAGCTTTGTTTGGCGTGGGAGACGCACAAAAGCTGACTTTGTTTAACTGCACTGCGGTCGGCGGGGAAGGTGGGAACAATAGTCAGAACGGATCGCGAATGGTTTCTGCGTTCCCGACTAACGCTTCTGTGTTTATTAAAAATTGTCGTTTTGAATTCCGCGCACCAAACGTACTTTGGACAGGGACAACGCTAGGAAGCACTGATATTGACGATAGCGATATTGTTCTACATCCAAATATAGGAACTCCCACCGCATTTGCGATCACATCAAGTACAAACACTATTCCTAGACTTCAAGTCAGAAACTCCAGGCTGATCTTCCTTGGAGGGGGGGTCGCTAGCCTATTTCAAGCATTAAGTGCTAGCAATGTTCTGTTCCGCAATGTATTGGTAGTTGGCCACAAGTCAACGTTAGGTGTGCCCCTGAGGGGGACAGGATCGATCAACAGCGTAGCGACGGCATTGACCACGCTAGATCCAAGCGCAAAGGTTGCGTATATTGACACGCAAAGGGCTGTTGTTTCCAGCATTCCAGGCAATATTGTTTTAGCTCGTGGGGTTTATAACCCTGGCGATGCATTTTTCAATGCCGTCGCATATAGTGGGGCTGCAACCAATCCACGCCAATTTGTGGCAGTGGGGGATCGAGTTGCCACAACAAGTTCAGGCGGTGGCAACCAAATATGGCAGATAATTTATACCCCCACAGCAGAGCTTCAGGCTGTTGCGTTTTCCTCAAACAACTCAAGCTATGTTGCAGTCGGGAATGGTGGTCTATGCGTGCGAATGACAGGATCGGGTCTCACATTGTCATTTACTCCCACTGCTACGGGAACAACAAACACGCTTAGGGCGATCGCCGCTAATAGCACAGGCGTTGTGATTGCAGTAGGTGACGCTGGCACAGTGCTTCGCTCCACCGACAACGGTGCAACCTGGACCGCAATTACATCTAATACCACTCGTACCATGCGTGGCATTTCGTTCAATGGCCCCACATGGATTGCGGCAGGCGATGAGGGTCGCGTCATCCGCTCAACCGATGACGGTTTAACCTGGGCGGAAACAACACAGGGGACATCAGCGCACTATTGCGTCTACTACTCAGTTGTGGCAACGCTGTTTATTTTAGGCAGTGAAGGCGGGACCATCAGGACAACTCCTGATGGGGTGACATGGACTGGGCGCAATACTCCTACACAAAATCGCGTCGTGAGCATCACTGACAACCTATCCACAATCCGAGCAGCGCTTTACCAAACCTCTAAATATCCTGAGGCCTTTATGGTGTCAACCAACGCAACCTCATGGTCTAACGACCCTTTTCTTTGTCCCTTTGAGGTAAAGGGGATTGCTGCAATGGGTAGTGCATCAGGTGTAAACGGTGATTCCTTCTGTGCGGTAGGAGAGGCTCAGACGGTCGCATTGATCCGGCTAGGCAATTGGTTCGTTCAGCGGATCTTTGGGAATGAGCGAATTGAGACAGGCCAGACATACGAGAAGTGGATTCAGGCGGTTAGATAAGGCGATCGCCACAGAAATAACGAAATTTTTATAAAGTAACTGTTTTGGCCAAGAGAGGTAGAAGTTCTAAATATTCCCCAGAGCGCGTAGAGCAGATTTGCACTGCGATCGCGCGTACTGGCAGTGACAGGGCTGGATGGCAGGCAGGAGACATTAGCTCAGAGACGTTTTACCGCTGGATAAATGAATTTCCTGAGTTTTCTGAGGGGATATCCAACGCTCGTGCTGAGTACCGCGAAACATGCCCTGAGACGCTAATCAGGCAGGCCAATAAAGCCTTTGCCGATTATCTCTATGGCCGAATGGAGCGGGTCATAGTCAAAACCGAGCGCGGCTCAACAGAACAAGGCTCCTTTGAAAAAGAGACAATCCAGCGAGTCCCTGTCGGCATCCCCCGATGGGCGATTGAAAGGGTGCTTGGGCCACCTATTAGCGAAATCGACGCAATCAAGGTACTGGCTAAGGCTGGCTGGCTACCCAACGATTTTCTGGAGTTAAGCAGTGAGCAGTTTAACGAGTTGCGACAGAAGCTTAAAGCGAGCTTTGCAGGAATACTCCCAGATCTCCAGCGCTCAAAACAAACTGGAATCTCTGCTGAAACAGCAGACGCAATCAGAAAACAAATTCTGGGCCTTGAGCCCGAAAGTGTTGCTCCCTTACCAGGCGAAGTGGGTCGCGGACAAGTCCCGAGTCAAGGTGTGTCAGAAGTCGCGGCGGGTGGGGCTGAGCTGGGCTGATTCCGCCGATGCTGCCCTTGAAGCGGCGCAAACCCACGGCGCGAGTGTCTGGTATATCGGCTACAACAAAGACATGGCCGAGCAGTACATCAAGGACACTGCTAGCTGGGCTCAGTCTTTCAGCTTGGCAGCGTCCGCCGTTGAGGAGTTCGTCTTTGACGACGGACAAGAAGAGGACGGCATTCTGGCCTTTAGGGTGAGGTTTGCCTCTGGCCATGAGGTTGTAGCGCTCAGTTCCCGACCTAAAAACTTGCGATCAAAAAAAGGGCACATCCGAATAGATGAAGCGGCATTCCACGAAAACTTAGACGAGTTACTCAAGGCCGCGATCGCTATCTTGATGTGGGGCGGCTCTGTCTCAATTTGGTCTACTCACAATGGGGCGAGCAATGCGTTTAATCAATTGGTTGAGCGCATTAACCGAGGCGAGAATGATTACTCGCTGCACACGATTACTTTGGCTGACGCGATCGCAGATGGGCTCTATAAACGCATCTGCCTAATCAATCGACAAACCTGGTCAATCGAGCAGGAATTTGAATGGGTTGCGCAGCTCTACCGCGACTACGGCCCAGCCGCGCGCGAGGAGCTGGACGTTATCCCATTCTCTGGCGGTGAAGGCTCCGTATTCAATCGCCAATGGTTCAATGTGATTGATCCAGCGTTGGTTCCCAAGTCTGGGCAGTTTTGCCGACACTGGGACATTGCCGCAACGGCACGGGAGATTGCCAAAAAGACCCACTACTATACCTGCGGAACAAAGATGAACCGCTCAGGCGATCGCACGACTATCCTGCATTCACTCTGGCAGCAGGTGGGCCCGAGCGAGGTTGAAAACCTGATTATTAAGACAGCTCAGGCAGATGGCCGCACTTGTAGGGTGACGGTCGAGTTAGAGGGTGGTTCCGAAGCCAAAATCTGGGCTGAGTCGTTCTGTCGGAAGCTGCGATCAATGGGCTACAACTGCTCATTTGTTGCACCGAAAGGGGACAAGGTTGTTCGAGCAATGGCTTTGGCTAAGGCAGCGCAAAATAATCAAGTTGATATCGTCCAAGCAGAATTTACTGAGATCTATCTGGATTGCTTACAGAAATTCGACGGAAGCCCTCAGCCGAAGGTGAACGATATCGCAGATTCAAGCTCAGGATGTTTTAATGAGTTGCAGAGTCGCAACGCCCCCGCCCCTGTTCGCCAGCCACAAGGCCGCGACCTTAGCCAGTTGAGAGTATTCTGATGCCCCCAATCAATCGCCCCCAGTACGAAGGCACGCTGACCCCCAGGATTGAGGAGTTTGTTTATAGCATCCTCACTGAGCTATCGCCTGACAAGATTACTCAGGAAGAAATAGACGAGCTGCTACGCTGCCCTGTAGTCAAGGCTCCAATCACGGCGATCACTCTGATTGGCCTGTCTTACTTTGGGGACTACACCCACAAGGATGAGAAGATTCAAACTTTCATCCGTGGCTGTTTTGAAAAGATGAAGGGCTCGCTGCGAACGACCTTTGCCCAAATGATGAGCGCTATCTATATCGGCAATGCCTGCGCAGAGTGGGGCGTTGTGCCAGATAAAAAAAATTGGATTCTAGACAAGATTCTGGTTCTCCAGCCTGGTCGCTACACCTTCATGGGCACGATGGGGGAGATTGATCAGGTGAGATATTACAGCAACCGCCAGATCGATATCCCATACAGTCAAATTCTACATATCGTCAACAACCCTCATCTAGCGTTTAACGATCCAGGCGGGATTTCTGACTTGTCCACAGCGATCGCAGCCGTCAAAGCATGGAAAATCCTGATGGCTGAGATGGTTATTGCAGGCCAGCGCAAAGCCACTCCTTTAACAGTTGGCTACTATGACCCCGACGCCCCCGCGACACCGCTCTACAACGCAGACGGAACGCCACAGGTTGACGAGTTCGGCGAACAACTCACCGAGTTGCCACAAGAGCAGCTAGCTGGGCAACTGCAAGGGCTGGAGAACCGCACCGTATTAGTGACTTCGGCTAAGAACAAGGTAGAGCCAGTCGCCAATAATGCAGACCCCGATTTCTTTGTAGAGGCGTTGCGCATCTGCCACAAGCTGATCTTGATGTCGTTCCTATTCCCTGAGACCGGACTAGAGGCGATCGGGTCGGGGGGTAGTGGTGACTCTAACCTGAACAAGGGCCACATGGCTTTGCTTCGGCTCAATGTCGAACAGTTAGCCGACCGCATCAAAGAAGAGATGCTTGAGAAACTTGTACGCCCCCTGATTCAGTGGAATTTTGGTGACCAGGAAGATTGGGGCAGCTTTGCCAATCAGCCACAGAAGGAAGAAGATCGGCTTGCGCTATTTGATGCCCTGGTTGGCGCGGTCGTTCAACAGGTGTTTTCGGTGGATGACCTTAACGTCATCAATAAGCTCTACGAACTTGCAGGGCTTCCCACGGTTGAGAAGTTGCCGACGCCAGATCAACCGGATCAGGGGTTTGGCCTTGGGCTTACCGATTTGGATTTTGGATACTGGAGGCAGTTTGAGACCAATGGCCACGCTCACACCCACTAGATTACGGTTTGCACAGGCGATCGCATCTCTGCCTCCCTTATTCCTCGCAGCATCCGCACCCCCTGAGGCGTTGCAGCTTATCAAAGAGGTGTTGGAAGAGTTCTACACCGATGGAATCGATCGGGTAGTCAGTGCGTCTCTCAATGCCGATGGGGAT
>DATNQK010000186.1:0-9626 GCA_036704065.1 Stenomitos sp. | reverse complement strand
ATCATCACGAGAAAACCGAGCTTGAATTGTATCTGCAATTTGTTTGCTACTACCCCCTCGACGTAACGTTTCGCAAGTGCGATCGCCAAATTCGTACACAACCTCATTGGGAATATGAGACAAGAATGTAAGGTAAACCTCTGCCTCAGAATATCCAAATTCAGAGTGTTCCTGAATGTGCTGAGTAACTGCTCGATAAAAGCTTGATATCGTAGATTGATCGGGACGAGACTGGACGCATCCCACCAAACTTCCTGACAGCAGGATGACAGCAGCCATTACAAAACCGTTGGCATAGAACAGCATCGGCTCAAAGGGGCGATCATGTTTCACCATCTTGGTCTGGCACAGTCCTGAACTGACAGTTTCACGTTAATCAAGATACAAGACGTCTGGGTGCCTGGTTACAGTTTTGGCAACTAAAACCATTCAACAAACGTTTCTATTTACGGTAGCAATAGGTTCAGTCACATTCTCTGACAAATCATTTATTGAAGGAGGGGTAGTCACGAAGGTTCAACATTTCCTATCTGTGGCAATTGGGTTAGTGGTTGCGATCGCCAGCAGCAGTCTTGCCTCTTTCCTGCCCTTGTCCTCATCCTCCGTTATCAGACACTCAGCACTCTCTGCTGCCCATTCAACCCTTGCGTTTGAGCACCTAGGATTACCTCGTTCCGCCGCAAATAGGGTGCGACAGACCTTGCAGCGAGACTATCAAAATCGCGTCGATAATATTCGCATTGTTCATGTCGAACCTGCCACCTGGGACGATTGCGATCCCGATTTGTCCCACGGGCGCTTTTCCTACCGTCCCTGTAAGGCCACCTCTCGTTCAGGGTGGCGAGTCATTATCATGGGTGAGTTTCCAACCATTCACCAAACCATGATACGGACCTACTACGTCGACCAACGCTCGTGGGCTGTTGCCGCTCCTATTAAAGATGTGTCGGAGGAGATGCGATCGCACATTTCCAGTACGCTTCAGGTTTCTTCGTCTGATTTACAAATTCTTGCCGCGCAGGAAGAATCTGTTCTCCCAGCTACAGCCTGTCCCGAAGAGGGATTCTGCCCAATTGCACCCACATATTTAGGGTGGCGTATCTTGGTCGTTGCTAATGGTCGCGATCACATTGTTCGCCTGCGAGGTTTTGGCTCTCCCATTCATAGGGAAACCAAGTTTGAAGACAATGATGAGGAAACGCTAAACACCCTTCCTGCGACTCTCGTCAATGCAGTCGTGCAGGATGCCCAGGAACGGTTTAACACCCCTGAACTGAGGCTTGAAATAGCTCCAAATGCACCAGTTGCTCTTGAGTCCCAAATTGAATCGATTGAACCTGTAACTTGGAATGAATGTGGTGGCGGTTCTGGACCATCCCTGCCGATGCGTGGTACCTGCCCTAACATCAATGTCTCTGGATGGAGAGTGGTTGTGGCAGGAGGGGTGCATTCCGCTCAACTGCGCCTAGTTTACTACATCCCAAAAGGGTTAGACGTGGGAGCCTGGACACCCCAACCAGATGGGTTGCAAAGTCTATCGGAGGCCGTACAGCATCGAATTCTTGCCCAGGTTGCAGAAGATACCAGAATTCCCGTATCCGGTTTGCGCTTGTTTTGGGCAGACGCTCGCTTCTTTGATCGCTGTTTGAATACCACCAAAGATTCCCCTAGCTGTGGTGTGGATATTCGTCCAGGATGGGCAGTGCAAATTCTGGTTGAACAGGCAACCTCTACGCCTATGCAACAACCCTTATGGGTCTACCACTCTAATGTTCTAGGTACTGATGTTCGTCGGGTTAGCCAGGGTAACTGGATGCCACCTCCAAGGACGATGCCAACAATGCCGTAGCAATTTGTACGTTCTTATGGCAATCATCGAACTTCAAACTGAGGTGAGAACTCGCTCATATAAGCTCGTTGTACATCATCTTGTGTGGATACAGCAAAATTTTATGGATTTCCAGATAAATAATGATGTTATCTAACACATTGAGTACAGTGCTCTTTCAAGAGGTGTTACCTGACAATTGTGATTTAGCAATTCCCTTAGAGAATGTTAGGTGACGGTTTGTTGCATAAATCTTAGTTTTTCTACTGGATGATTGATAAATAAGATTATGGAGGCTTGGCTGTTTATTAGCGTGCCGAGAGGGCATTAAGCTAACTGAGTTATCATATGATCATTATCGCTCAAAATACTGAAGGTATTTCCAGTGACCTCTGATAATACAGATTCCAAACAACGTTCATTTACTAAAGTTATCTATCGTTTTCTTGGGGGTGCTGTGCTTGGCGTTCTTGTCGTACTGATTCCTATTACATATGGAACATTTAATAATTGGAGTTCAGGTCATGTAGGTATCGCATTATTTCTGGTTATATTGTGTGGCTTACTATCAATTGCTTGGGGCGATAAATTTATTGATATGGTGATGCGAATGTTGAATGCCACTGGTCTCTAAACGAGTGAACTATGTATTTCTAGCAATACGGAAGACATTCAGGCTAATAATTTAGGTAAAACAAATCAATTGAAATCGTTTGACTTGGAATCAAATGCGTAGGCAACTACTGACCTAAATCGTTAGATTTCAGTATTAGATTTCAGTAGTGGTTACTGGTTTTTTACTTGGTTTATTTTTACTTTGCTTTCTAAGTTTAAGTTTCAAGACTTTTGGACTTTGAATGTTTGGCAACTTCCAAAAAGGTGATACTTAATATAGTTTCATGGAAAACACGAGCGATCCGCTGATTAAAAATGAAGATGTCCTCATTAGAGGAACTATTACATACCTAAATCTTGAACCTTTGCGTTCGTGCGGGATTGGAATGGTAACTATATTAACTACAGACCATCGTGAGATGACTCTCCATTTAGTGGGAGGAAGAAGGCGTCAACCCTATTTTGCAGAGGTTAGACTAGGTGACTTCATTGAAGCATGCGGAATTTTAATTAAAGAGAATGCACTCTCAGTGACTACTCCAGAGAAACATTTCCTTCGAATTGAACCCATCTTATCGGATCGTAATCGGGCTGAGGAAGGCATTTAAGGATTAGGGCCTCAAAGATAGCAAAGACAGCTTTAAGAGACCATACAATAGATAAAACCTGCGATCGCGGACAAAGAGTATGACTGCCATCGTTTTAAACTTAGAGACATTCACCCCACATCTGACCCATGAGCAGTTTTATGAGCTGTGTATGGCAAATAAAGATCTGGCA
Source organism: Stenomitos sp. (assembly GCA_036704065.1). Classification (GTDB taxonomy): domain Bacteria; phylum Cyanobacteriota; class Cyanobacteriia; order Thermosynechococcales; family Thermosynechococcaceae; genus JAAURS01. The sequence continues at coordinate 6,403 of DATNQK010000186.1, read as the reverse complement.
ATGGAGCGTAGCCCTGAATGCTATATGTCCGGCTAGTTTAACCACCTTTTGAACACCGCTTTCATCTCTAATTTAATGATGCATAAGGAACTATTTTTCCTTATTAATCTTTCATACAACAAAGACATTCTTATTTATCGACTTTTGCCAAATCTGCTCCTTCAGGAACATTGACTTCCAAACTGCATCACTTGATTAGACAGATGGACTTATTGATATCCTCGTACTCCATCCTCGTCGTTGTCCTTTCGACACCAACGCAGGTGTCGAGGTGCTGGCGTTGCATCCAAAGCATTCAAATTGATGGACTTGAAGGACTTTGGATGATGCTCTAGACCTGTGGTTCAGCATGCTGAATTACAGACAGAACTGCACTATAGAGAAATCTCATCCACAGGGTCAGAACATGACTGCCTCAGACTCTATTTAGAGCAGTTTACTCTGAGAATGAGAATGTTCAGTATTGTGAACGAGTCCTTCGTAATTTGCAACTTTAAGCTCGAAAGTTGGATGCTAGTATCATGACGGGGGGCTAGGCTCAAATTTTTGCTTCTATCCTTCAAAACAAGAGCATATCGTTTTATGAAAACCCTAATTGTATGGATGGCCGCTATTCCCACAACAGCTTTGATCTTGATCGGTATGGTTGGTTCTGCACGCTCAGCGCCACTCGTTGTTAATGGTAGTTTTGAGCAACCTGCCAACCCACCAGCTCCCGGAAACTTCCGCACGATTGTGCCGGGACAAGAATCGGCGAGTGGTTTTAACGGCTGGAAAGTGGTCTCCGGCAATATTGATGTGGTCGATGCCACCGCTCCGCTTTTGGGCATTAATTGGGGTACTCAGGGAGCTATTTCCGGTTCGCAAATTTTGGATCTGAATGGGGATGTGGGGGGTCGTATTTCGCAAGTGATTACTACCGTTGCTGGAACCCCCTATACTTTATCTTTTAACTACACGAATAATCCCTTAGGGGCTGGAAACGAGAAAGCATCTGTAGACATTATCAATGTGGCTAACCGAGCCGTATTGCTCACTAAATCTTTTACACACACGTCAGCTACCCTTACAAACCCGGATTGGAAGTTTCTCAAGTTGCGGTTTACAGCAACTGGGACTAAAACAAGGCTGGTTTTTCGCTCCACCTCAAATCTCTCGGATCCGAGCGGTGGGATTATCTTGGATGCGGTCAAAGCCTTAAGCGGGGTTTAAGGTAGTTGACAACAGGCATGATTCACAGATGGTGAATGTCAATATCGTCAATTAATTTTTGACATTTGTCGTGAAGTGTTTCACGGTGAGAAGCGAAATAGGCTCTGTTTGCAGTTTGCCTAAAGGTTTAGCTTCTGGAGTCCATCTCAAAATCTTTTCCTGCTTTATCGATCAATTCATCTTATTGGGGGTTATGGGCCTGCATGAGTTGCAGTGTGAGACATCCGGACTGCGGGGATTCTTTGGATTTATGATCGGGATCGCTGGTACTGGGATTATTATTGGCTCAGAGGGGGAGATCGCCTTTCATCAAGTCATCCAAAATCTGGGAACGGCGGTAAATATTTTCAGTTCAAGTTACCTTCCGCTCTATGTCTAATCGGATCGAGGAAGGTATTTAACCTTCCCCTTTCACACTGCCTACCCTGCAGCTCGGCAATAGGCGGTTTATGAAGACGCGCAAACAACTTTAATGGCTACGACAACCTGTAAACCTTTATCCATAGGGCATGCATGGATAATCATTCCCGTATGCTCTGTCATCATCTTTGAAAAGCACCAATAGCTTTTTCAACAATACTTCCTACCGCTGCAACACCCTCGCCTGACTCTGAACACGCTCCTGCTTGGGCTGCGACTCCAGATGAACCTTGGCTTGCGAATGTTCTACAAGCTGCTCAAACGCCTTATCCGCAGCCCGTTGCCCCTTAGACTCTACAGCTTCCTTATAGGCAGGATCATGACCCTGCACCATTTCCATTACTTGCTCTTTCGTTGCACCTGAGCGAAAGGCATTCGCAACCACCTCAGCGGTGCAAACGCACACCTATATTATCTGCGTCATTTACATACATCCCGAAGTTTATCTGAGAGACACCCAGAAAGGAAACTGTAAATGCAGCGCTCATTTCGCGTGTTAGTAATGATGAAACTTGAAGGGCAAAGAGTGAGTCAGCTGAAACAAGAGACCGATGTGTTTAAGCATCTATTGGGGCGTCAATTGAACTACAACTTTACGAATTTTACATACCTTGGCTCAAGGTGAAAGATTTCAGCGACCTTGAGTTTCGGATAAATTACTTAATTTTTACAAATCTCCTATGCTAGTGTGTTCTATTTTGAACAAGTCTCTCCTTCACTAAAGTAGGTTTTACACCTAGAAGGTAAAAACAATATTTTCTTTCTAAAAAAATAAAATAGGCTGTGTATCCTACTATAAGCCTAATATATGGAGAGACTAATGTCCCCAATTAACATTCTTGTTTTAGTTCACGGTATGGTTCCAGACGATAAACCGCGTGACCCATTAATCACACCAGAAGAACCACAAGGAATTCTTGGAAAAATATTTGATGACCGTAAAATTGTTATTTATCAAGAGTTTTGGGAAAAGCTAGTTGAAAAACAGCCAGAATTATCTACCTTGTTCGAAGAATTTACTCATAAAGCTTCCGATGGGAAAAACTATACCTTTCCCTTCATCGGTGTGGAGTGGCTACATGAATTACCTGCCTCCCCAAAACCATCCGTTAATGAACTATATGATGATCAGCGCTTGATGCGTGCCCAAAACTTTGTTAATGAACGTGTGGCATACAAAGTTCTCCGTGAAGTCAAGGAAGAAAATAATCACGTCATGAAGTTGCTTGGAGGAGACTGGGGATTGGGGTTTGATGCTCCAACTCTTCTGGTCGTCCGCAATCTCATTGTTGCTCTTCGTGAGACTATTATTACACGAGGCTTGGGGGACGTAGTTTATTACGCTTCTGCTGATGGTGAAGAACAAATTCGCAAACGTGCATACCATCAAGTTCTGAGCCAATTGCACCCCTATCTTAATGAACCTGATGTCCGGCTTCATTTGTGGGGTCAAAGTCTCGGCGTTACACTCACACATGATTTCCTGTTTGGATTATTTAATAGAGACCCTAGTTACACACCAGGCTTTCTCAAGCAGGTGGAGAATGAAGAAGACAGAACAGATTTTGAACTATGGCGCAAAAAAGCCCAAAAAGGCGAATTACGTTTAGGATCTCTGACTAGCACTGCCTCACAACTTCCTATTCTGCTAATGAGAAGCCAGAAGGTGGTAGACAGTTTTGCTAACGAACAACTTCTCGATGCTACCAATATTGGAATCACAGATCCAAGTCGAGTTTGCTGGAATATCTTTTATGATGTTGACGATTTACTCGGCTTTGGTACTCGGAGACTTTATAACCACAAGCAAGCCATTCAAGAGTTTCAAGTGGACACAGGCGACAACCCTGGAGATGCCCATACAAACTACTGGAAGAATACCGTTGTACAAGAGAAAACAGCACAGTTACTCTATGCCAATGCCAGGATGGAATAAATCTTGTGTTGAGTGCTGATAGGGGGTAGTCAACAGCCATATTCAAACTTGCGATTGACAACTTATAGTACAGAAACCAAAGTGTTGTAAGGTTTGCTCAAGTCGAAAGGGAAACCGTAGAGACAGTCCTCTTTTCATGAGTTAGTCAAATGAAGCTTGCAGCAGAAGGGATGCCTCTCCCGCAGCTAATATATTCAAGCTAGATCCAGAGCATCTCAGATGTATCAAGGGACCAAATGGCAGAAGCGCAAGGACATTGATCAAATCGTCCGCAGAATCGTGCTTCACAAGTTGATCGTTCCAAAAGATTAACCAGAAATAGGAAAACAAAGGCAACAAAGGAGATTATAAGAAAGTTGTTTCTCTTATGTAGAGAGTTAAGCATATATAACTAAATTGGAAATATGAATAGACAAAACTCAGCTCATATGCCAATTTAGACGCATAGGCCGCTCATAAATAGCCTATATCACTAAATCAGCGTACAGGCTATTTAGACCTGCATAATAATAGTAAACCTTACCAGTATAGATATGTGCTTTTGTTCAATCTATAATTCATATTTTCACTAATGCTAAAAAATTTAGTTCTTATTACTTTAGGAATATTATCATTCAACTTGCCTATTAGTGCTGCTGAAAAATGTAGAGAAGTATGGAAGTCCCCTGCTAATCCATATGTTCTTAGTAGTGAAGCAAGCATAATAACTAAAGGAAAAGAATATCCTTGTAGGATTGAAACCTACTACTTTGCCGAATCTGGGTTTGTAGTTAGATGTTCTAATGGATATAAGGTGATTCCCTTTGCTGGAGGTTATGGAGAACCCGAATATGGGTTAGTTGACTATGGAGGAAAAAGCTATAAAATGAGTAACTATATGTCGAGAGATAATTATGAGACAATAGAATGTAAAGATGGTTATTCGTTCAGAAAGATGACAATTGTCCTTACTCAACAATCGTTTGATGTTTTGCTAAGGATGAAATTTAAGATAGCAATATTTTAGCTTATTCTTGAAATGAGTATATATTATATTCTTATTGCATCTCAGAGTTAGTCAAGGAGCTTTTTAAGGACATTACCTATAACAGAAATCTTAAATCGCGTCTAATTAGACGATAGCTAAGGCGTGAAAAATGAGAATTAGAAGAAATACTAAATATATCCGCCTAAATATCTGCATAAGATAAACTATGGATTAATATCGGCCTAAACCGCTGGCAGGGCCACAAAAGCGGAAACATATCTACCTAAACACCCGATGAGGATGAATAGTTGGATAAAAGTCAGCTTTTCCCCCTGTTCGGATAATTAGACAGAAAGATTCCCGTCTAATTATCAAGATTTACTGAATAGTTGGATTAGTTTCCGCTTTTAGTAGATGCGCGAGTGAATAGGTAGATGATTTCCGTCTAAACAAGAGTTGGGCCACAGATAACACGACCAGACGCCCCTTGTCAACAGGATCGACAGTACATAAATGTCTCACTGACATATTGAAAGACCTGATCTATCATGACCGAAGACCCAGCCATAACCAATCACTCTCAACGCGCCACCGCACGTTGGTTTTCATCAATAGCGGCGGAGATAGAATCCGAATATGCGAGGTTGCACGAAGAGGCACAGCGAGATCCACAGTACGCAGGCCACGAAACTGAGCAAGCGTGGAAACGAATACTTGAAGCCTGGTTACCGCCTGGGTACGGCGTAGGAACAAGAAAGTACATTCTTCCTGATATCAACACTGCGTCTAACGACGCGTTGGACATCTTCGAAACCGACATTGTCGTCTTCAATCCTGCTTACCCAATGCAGCTCAGGCAAAGAGCCGAGGTTCTAAGTGGGGGTATTGTGGGAGCATTCTCTGTAAAGCTAACCGCAAATCCTGACGGAATACGTGATGCATCGAAGCGAGCGGCCACGTTAAAACGCGGATCTACTGTGAAGCAGGGTACTCCTCGACTCTACTTGCAGGGTCCATTCGTTACTGGGCTACTAGCACATTCGCATGTTTGGAAGGCGGCGGGATCAACACCAATTGAAAACGTTGAAAAGCACTTGGTAGCACGAAGCGAAGACTACGCAACCGAGCCCAAAGAGGTCATCGATCTCGTTTGCGTAGCAGATTTGGCTACGTGGAGTAAAACTCAACAAATTCATCCGGACGGCTCATTCCTCCCAATCGGCGGAGGATTTCCACGGGTACCGCAGGAGGTTCTGGCAAACAGTGAGGTATGGATCGGAATAGGCGCTGTAAGCGCCGGGGTCGGAGAAGTAGCGATTGCAAGGTTTATTCTTCAGTTTTTTTACAAGCTTTCATACATTGATCCTCTTTTTCGGCACTGGACCCTTGGCTTACTTGCCGCACTACCTGTAGCGAGCACAGTGCCTAATTGGCGCAGATGGAAGCTCCGAGACGTATTTCCGGCTCGCACGATCTCTGATCTTAGTTATCGAGGATTTGACAACATAGGTGGCGGCCAGAATGATTGGCAGTCTATTTTCGCTTAATACAACCGTCGTCCTGAAAGATAGTCACTGTAGTGTACAAGGAACAGCAGAACATTTATTTCACGTTTCTCATTTTCCGGAATTGACCGTAGGCCAAGTTCTGTCGTTATGAGGTTTGGGATAGCGCAGCCCAACTGCCCGTTCGAGAGCGGGAAGCCAGCCCGAACGCCCAGGCCGTCTTCGGCACTGGCGGCATCTTTGACCCCGTGCGCTGCCCGAACCATGTGCAGGCGCCCGGCGCCTCCGCGGCGGACTGCAACGGCAGTGCCGTCGGCGGCTTCGCCCGTGGCAATCCGGATCTCGCGCCCGAAAAGTCGAAGA
>DATNQK010000185.1:0-4782 GCA_036704065.1 Stenomitos sp. | reverse complement strand
GTGCGGCCCCTGCCATGGCTGCTGGAACAGTAATGAACCAGGCTGCAACGATTTGCCGCACCGTTTGCCATTGCAGCGATGCACCCCCTCCTTTAACAAGGCTGATACCCACCACACTGCCAATTAACGCATGGGTGGTAGACACTGGAAGCCCCAACCGTGAAGCCAACAGAACCGTTGCAGCAGCAGCAATTTCGGCACAGAAGCCATCGCTGGGTTTTAGCGCCATCAATTGTTCGCCGACGGTAACAATGACCCGTTTGCCTAACGTCGCTAACCCAGCCACAATACCCACGCCCCCTAACATGAGGGTCCAAAGGGGCACAACTACCCTACCAACGGGCACCGATTGGGTTTGCCAGAAAGCGGCAAAGCTGGCTAAAGGTGCGATCGCATTGCCGACATCGTTGGCCCCGTGGGCAAAGGCCATACAGCAGGCACTCACAACTTGAAATTTAGCCAATTGTCTTTCTATTGCATCCCGCTCAGCCGTTGTATCCCGTTCCGTAGAATCCACGTCGCTGGGGAAGGGGATTTCGCCAGAGGGGAGGGGGATCTGGGGCGAGGGCGAGGTCCAATATGCTAACCCGCCTACCCCCATCAGCCCCACACCGATTGCCACATTTTGTGAGGGCCAAGACAGCACTGTAGCAAGGGGTTCGACAGCCGTGGGCAATACGAGGCCACCCACTAAACTGACGACACCCACACTGGCCCACAGCCGCCAATATTGCCACTGGCCGAGGGGTAGTGGTGTATCTAAGACGAAGCGCTGTAGGCACTTATAAAACAAGGCGGCCACAGCACCACTTAAGAGCGGTGTAAGTAACCATCCAATTGCCACCGTGCCTAGAGTTCTGCCATCGAAGGCCTCCCACCCAAACGCCAGCACCGTTACGCCAGCGATCGCCCCTACCGCAGCATGGGAGGAAGCCACAGGCCAACCGCGCCAAGTCGCCCAGAACAACCATAGACTAGTGGCTAATAACTGGGCCACGATGCTGAGGGTAAACAGCGTAGGCTGTCCGGCAAAGGCTTGCAACGGGAGAATTTTGGCGGTTAGAGTGGCCGTCACTTCCTGTCCAAAACAGATGGCCCCCACTAGTTCTAAAAGACCCGCCAGCAGGATGGCTTGACGTAGGGTAATGGCCTTAGATCCCACAGAGGTTCCCATGGCATTGGCCACATCGTTGGCCCCTAAGTTCCAAGCCAAGCAGAAGGCAAGACCTACGACTAGCGCCAACCAACCGTCGCCCATAATCCAGTTGTGATTCTGTGTGCTAATCCGTCTTTAAACGCCAGCCAGGCTTAACCACTTGACGCGCCCGCCCAATCACTAAGGCATCGTTCTCTACATTGTCCGTAACGGCAGAACCGGCTGCAATCGTTACATCTGAGCCGATGGTGAGAGGGGCAACCAAAACACTATTAGCTCCGGTTTTTGTGCGATCGCCTAACACAGTTTTGTGTTTGTGAACCCCATCGTAATTGGCCGTAATAGTCCCCGCACCAATATTGACCCGCTCTCCGGTGAGGGTATCGCCGAGGTAAGACAAGTGCGCCACCTTGGTTTCGTTGCCGAGGGTGGTGCCCTTCATCTCCACAAAGTTGCCGACGCGACATCCTTCGCCTATGGCTACATTTTGTCGCAAGTGGGCGTAAGGCCCAATCTGGCAATCGGCTGAAACAGTACTGGACTTGACCACGGAGAATACGACCGTTGTGCGATCGCCAATGGTACTGTCTTCAATTAAAGATCCAGGCCCAATGTGGCAACTCGCGCCAATGGATGTCGTTCCCCGCAGATGGGTTTGGGGTTCAATCACAACATCTGCACCGATGGTCACGGTTTCATCAATTGTGATGCTGGCGGGGTCGATGAGGGTCACCCCTTTGGCCATCCAAGCATCTTTAATGCGGGTCTGTAGAATTTGGTAGGCATCCGCCAATTGCTTGCGATCATTAATACCCGAGATTTCTTGGAAATCTTCGACATCCACAGCCATGGCTGGGTTGAGAAAATTCACAGCGTCGGTGAGGTAGTATTCTTGCTGATCGTTATCGGCGCGCAAATTGGGCAATACGGTTTGTAAATCAGCCCAGCGGAAGCAATAGACCCCGGCATTAATCCGTGAGTTTTGGCGTTGGGCATCGGTACAGTCGCGGTCTTCGATAATATGTTGCAGACGATTGCGATCATCACAAAAAACCCGACCGTAGCCCTTGGGGTTGGGCAAGTACGCAGTTAAAAGAGTGGCTGCATTTTGATGTGACTGATGGGCAGAGATCAGTTGCGCTAAGGTCTCGGGACGCAGCAGCGGTACATCACCATTGAGCACCAGTAGGTCTCCGGTGAACGATTCCAGATAAGGCAACAATTGCTGAACGGCATGGCCTGTCCCCAATTGCTCCGTTTGTTCCACAAATTCTACTTCAGGGCGGTGCTGTAGTGCGGCTTTGACCTGCTCAGCGCCATACCCGACAATGACGAACTGGCGCGAAGGCTTTAACCCAGCGACGCTATCAAGGGCTCGCTCCACTAAAGTGCGTCCGCCTAAGGCATGCACGACTTTAGGAAGGGATGATTTCATTCGGGTTCCGCGCCCTGCTGCCAAAATCGCTACTGCAAACATTTACTCTTCTTCGCCATTCTCCAACCTCGGAGTATAACGCGGTTTGCAGTCTTTTCGTTGCCGCAAAATTGGATGTCTTTCCCGTTTGAAGTCAGGGGAGGAACGTGCCAAGTCTTTTTTTTCTAACTGTGGGTTGAACTGGTGAGCCTAAAACCGTTGCAGTGGGCGTTGGAGTTGAGATTGGAGAGGTTCGGCTGGATTGATGGTGATGCCGCCGATGGCCTTGCTCTGAGGTTTTACGGTAGAGGTTGTATTTGCACCTGTGGGCCATAGCAGATATCGGCTACCGATGGGCAGAGAGGCGATGCGCTGGGGATCTGCGGTGAGCCAGATGACGGGTTGGTTGGGCACTTCAGGGTTTTGATGTGGTGCAATTTGGGCCAAGAGTTCCAAGACTTGATGGTGGCCTTGCACAATGCCCCACTGAGCGCTCCACAGTTGGGCGGCGATGGCGCGATGAGTGCCGTAAACATAGAGGGAGGCTGCAACAATGACGGCTTGTTCAAAATGGTCTGAGACCCAGTTGCAATGCGTATCTAGACCAAGCAGACAGGTTTGATCGCCACCAAATCGTTCAAGTTCGCGAATGCGCAGCTCATTAAAGCGGGCACTAGACCGCCAATGTACGAGCCGCATGGGATCGCCCCAACGATAGGATCGCAGCGATCGCGTTGAACCTTCGTGCCCGACTTGGGGCAGTGGGGCTTGGGGCTGTGGCTGCTGCGACATCGATAGACCTTGTTCGTCGGCAATGGGGCAATGGGTGAGTGGCAAAATTTGCGGATAAACCCACGCCAATGCAGGTACCTTCTGCCAGCGCCGACTCCAACACAATCCCAGTGGGACTCCAGTGCGCAAGCCTAGGGTGTCCCACTCGTAACATCCGCGCCGTTGGGTGTCGAGACGATAGTGCCATTCATAGGCTGCATGAGGTGCGATCGCCTCTATCGCCACTTGCACAGGCTTTCCTAATGCTTGGGGTACGCGATCAATCGCTAAGAGTAAGCCTTTGGGGTGCTGTGTTGTATTTTGTACGGTCACGGTCACGGCCAACGCTTCCCCCGCATGGACTGGTGCAATAGGCGATCGCTTTACCGTAATGCCTTTGAGTGCTTGGGCGGGCAAGATTGCCGAGAGCAGGAATAACGCGACGCCAATTCCGCTTAAGGCATAGAGCCACCCTGCCATCGTGTTGGCTGCGGCAATCCAAAAACAGAGGGTGAGTCCAAGCACAACGCCTCCGCCGTAGGCAGGTGCAGCCCATCGGGTTTCTAGCCAATCTAGAAGAAATCGAGCGAATGGCATGGTAGATAAAGCAGAACGTGAGTTTGTATGGCCGTGCCTGTATGGGCTTTCTACAAGCATGCCCAAGGTGTTTCTATCTCCCTGCACTTTCTCAACAGCGGCGCCTATTGTGAGAGGGAATCCGACGAGTTGAGAGGACTAGGCTACCAATTCCACTTTGACCCAATTACTTGACGGCCTGGGGTGGGTGTTGAGCCAAGACCTGTTTTAGATATTGGCCTGTGTAAGAGTGCGGCACTGTAGCCACCTCCTCTGGGGTGCCCACTGCTACCACCTCACCGCCGCGATCGCCGCCCTCCGGTCCTAAATCAATTACCCAATCCGAGCAGCGAATCACATCCAGGTTATGCTCGATCACCAATACGGAATTGCCCTTATCTACCAAGCGTTGAATCACATCTAAGAGTTTGTGGACATCGTAAAACGACAAGCCCGTTGTGGGTTCGTCAATCAAGTAAAGCGTTTTACCCGTGGCCCGACGCGAGAGTTCCGTTGCTAACTTTACCCGTTGGGCTTCTCCGCCCGAAAGGGTCGGGGCCGTTTGGCCCACTTGCACATACCCTAACCCCACATCAACCAGGGTTTGCAGACGGTTCTCCGCTTTAGGGATATTGCGGCAGAATTCCAATGCTTCTTCTACCGTCATGTTCAACACATCGGCAATGGATTTGCCCTTATATTTCACCTGCAACGTTTCGCGGTTGTAGCGTGCGCCCTTACACACCTCGCACTGAACATAAACGTCCGGCAGGAAATTCATCTCAATCACATTGACGCCTTGGCCCCCGCAGGCTTCGCAGCGACCGCCTTTCACATTGAACGAAAACTGCCCTGGTTTGTAGCC
>DATNQK010000184.1:0-3820 GCA_036704065.1 Stenomitos sp. | reverse complement strand
GCGTTTCCGGGTCTAGCCGCAGCAGAAGGCCTTGCCGCCGAGTTGGATGTAGTAGATGAAGTAGATGAGGTTCCGTTGGGATGGTTACGATAATGCGATCGCAATGCTTCACGGGCCGCATTGATTTCTTGCAGCTTTTGAATCGCCTTCTGATAGAGACGCTCGTTCTCTTGCGGGATCCGATCTGGGTGCCATATAAACACCAAATCCTTATAAGCCTGGTTAATATCCGTCAGGGATGCACCAGGCTGAAGGTCGAGAACTCGATAATGGTGTTCTAATGAGGTCATGCTTGATATTATGTCTCATCCGCTCCTTTGTTAGGGGGAGTTGTCTCTAGGTCGCAGGTTAGGACTGTAAAGACTCCCACCGCTGCTGCAAATCTGCAACGGTAAATAAGGCCTCGAACGTTAACCCCTGTTCTGCGTAAAGCTGTGCTCCCCCTTGCTGTCGATCAACCAAAGCTAAGATATGGGTCACAGTGTAACCTGCATCTCGAAGACGCACGACGGCTTTCAGTGCCGATTGTCCGGTTGTGACGACGTCTTCAACTACAACCACGTGGCTGCCTTCGGCTAGAATGGGGCCTTCGATATAGGCTTGGGTGCCATGTCCCTTGGCCTCTTTGCGCACAATTAAGCCAGGGATGGGATGGTCTTCGTAGGCTGACACGACACTAATGGCACTCACCATTGGATCTGCGCCTAAGGTGAGTCCGGCGATCGCATCGGTATTAGGGGGTAGGGCTTGTCGCATCAGTCGGCCCAAAACTAGGGCTCCCACCGCATCCAGCGTGACCAGCTTGCCATTGATGTAATAGGTGCTTTGCTGACCGGATGAGAGGGTGAAATTGCCGACTTTATAGGCTTTGGTACAGAGCAAATCCAATAAAATTTGCTTCAGTTCGGAACTTGGGGCTGTAGCTAAATGGGAAGAAATCACTGGAGACATAGGGGGCAAGATGCAAGTTTTTAGTCTGGTGGCCCAATTTGCGCAATGTATCATCCATTTTGCGAAATGGGTAAACTATAGGCAATGAGGTTAGCTTAAAGGAAATCAGGTATGTTTCTCACGCGCACAAGCCGATCACTACTTTGGGGCTGCTTAGCCATGGGTGCATTGTCTTGTGCCCCGGCTGTTGCTCAACAGCCAACGGAAGTTCCAGGCCCCATTCAACCACCCTCTATTAATGAAGCTGTTGAAGCAACTGCCGGAACCAACAAATTTTGGCCAGAAATTACGCTGCTAGAAGATGTGAAGACTGTATTTTCCATTGGCCAAAGTGAGTATCGCATTGAAGGGCGTTCCAAAAAATTTGAAGCACTGTACCGCGATTTAATGATGCAACAGCAAGAAAACCACGATATCTTGCGTCCTCGGGACTTACCATCCCCCTTCAGTACGACTGTGCAAGAGTTGCAAAAATAACATTCTATTGGGGAATGTGGTTGATACCTGAGCCGCCAGCGTTGGCTTTTACCAAAGCAAAATGCTGGCGGCTTTGTCATGAATCCAGGGTGCAGGAGTTGAACCTGCCTAGCGCGAATTATGAGTTCGCTGCCTCAACCGCTCGGCCAACCCTGGATGTAAACCAGACGAACATGATTGGCTCACTGGATAACTGCAACAAATTACAGTCACTACAGAACACTGCTTTTCCAGTTTGCCATACGACTTTTCAAGCTTCAAAGACGCGAGATAGACAGTCGCACAAAACCATCATATCTGGTATAGTCCAGGTTTAGCGACGCGCCAGAAATTTGGTTGTGGTCTTCTGCTAAAAACGCTGTGTTTCTAGAATGGTTTGACAAGTGAAGGTCGCTCCGCTGTTTCAAAAAGCTTCTGCATCGCTTGCACAGGTTCGCCAAGACCCCTCTATCCGTGTCACCCTTAACCTGTTGCTTGGGGTTTTTGTGCTGGGTTTGCTGAGTGCTCTAGGGGGCTATTTTTTTGGCCACCAATCCCTGCGGGGTGTGACACAACCCGATATGAACCCCTTTGTCGAGGGTGCCTCACCTCAAGGTCAGTATCCACGTCAAGGTAACTTTTTGCTCAAGGAGAGCGCCATCTTAACGCAGGTTGAACGCGAGACCAAAGGAATTGCCAAGGCTGGCGAAGCGAAGAAGAGTTCGCCCTCCCCTTCCCCACAATCTAAAACTGAGAAGGGTAAGCCTTCCCCTAAGGCTGAAGCAAAGCAGGCTAAGTCTTTACCCGTGGCGGTGAAGTCCCAAGGGGTTTACTTTAATGTACGTTCTCTCGAAGCGACCGATGGGGGCATTTCGTTAGACGTAGAGATGCGAAACGATGGATCGCAGAATGTTCAATTTTTGTATGACTTCTTAGATATTTCTGATGATCAGTCTCAGTTTTTATCGTCAGAGGTTAAGGGATTGCCCACCAATTTTCCGCCCAAAAGCGAGACCTTTCAGGGTGTAATTAAGGTTTCTGGGGTGTCCCAAACTCAAACCAAGTGGATTTCGATAGAACTATCGGACTATCCTGATCAAAAGGTTGAGTTAAAAATTCCTAAAATTTTGCTAGAGAAATAGGATTTTTCTTTCGGTATCGAAGGCAAGGTTCTATTTCGTGAGCCATTGAAAGAAAGAAATGGTTTCTAATTTAGCAGTTTATGAGAATGGATTGATTCGCCCAACGCAGGTTGGTGTTACAACTGTCTTTTAGCGCTGAAAAGGTATCCTGGCAATGCTGCCTCATACAGAGGTGTTTTTAAGGATTGTTACCATTTTAGTCCTTGTGGCAATCAATGCATTTTTTGTCGCGGCTGAGTTTGCCGTGGTTTCGGTGCGGCGCACGCGAGTGCAACAGTTGGTTCAAGAGGGTGATCCTCAGGCCAAAACTGTACAAGATCTTCAGCGTGATATTGAGCGGTTGCTTTCAACCACCCAACTGGGCATTACGCTATCGAGTTTGGCCTTGGGGTGGATGGGCGAACGTGCGATCGCCAATATGCTCTTTAGCTGGTTTGAACCCGCTAATGGGGCTTCAGGCTTTGGTACTTGGGTTGCTCATTCGGTTTCGATACCTCTTGCCTTTGTGGCGATCGCCTATTTACAAATTGTTTTAGGAGAGCTTTGTCCGAAGACGTTAGCGTTGGTCTATGCTGAGCAGTTTGCGCGTGTTTTAGGGCCAATTAGCCTCAGCATTTCGCGGTTATTTACGCCACTGGTGTGGATTTTAAATCAGTCTAATCGTCAGTTGTTGCGCCTATTGCGGGTGCCTATTCCCTCAGACTCGCTGATAAACTCCGTGACGTTCAAAGAACTGCAACTTTTGGTTGAATCCTCGGCAGAGCAAAGTGATTTGCAAGAAGACGAACGCGAACTGATCAAAAATGTATTTGAGTCAGGTGACATATTGGTTGAGGAAGTGATGGTTCCTCGTACTAGTATTAGTGCAGTTGAGGTTCAATCAACGTTACGTGAATTCTTAGAAGAAGTTGCGGCGACAGGATACGATTATTACCCCGTTATTGAAGAATCATTGGATCAAGTTCGAGGAATTTTATACTACAAAGATGTGGTAAGGGAATTGCCTTTTCAAACCCTCGACTTTGATGCATCTATTCAACCCTGGATTCAAACGGCTTGGTTCGTGGCTGAAGGCACACCCATCCAAGATGTTTTGCAAATGATGCAAAAATATCAACTTGGAGTTGTGATGGTGCGAGAAAGTGAATTTGACGGAACGGCTGGTTTGGTGACGTTGCAGGATCTTATCCGTGCCATTATTGGCATTGAAGATGATGTTCCATCGCCGGAAGAAGCGCCCATTGTGGCCCAAGATGACTATGTCTTTCGGG
>DATNQK010000183.1:0-3564 GCA_036704065.1 Stenomitos sp. | reverse complement strand
GTTCAAAAATTTAAACTTGTTGGAAGAGGAATCTCTTGGCTCAGCGAAAACAATCGAAAGGGACTTGTGCCTATTGTGGCAAAGAAATGGCGAAGAGTGGAATGACAAGACACTTAACCACCTGTACTCAACGGCAAGAGGTGATTGCGAAGGCAGAAAACGGAAAGGGGGAAAGCGAATTTTTGTGCCACCTGCGAGTTCAGGATGCGTATCGCAGCGAATTCTGGCTAGATCTAGAAATGCGTGGCACTAAGACCTTGAAGAGCCTGGATGATTATCTAAGGAGCATCTGGCTAGAATGTTGTGGGCACATGAGTCAATTTTCGCTGCATGGAGGGGGATTGACCTCAGAAATCGGTAAAAATCGTAAAATCATTGATGTATTCCAGAGGACGAGAGAACTAGAGCACATCTATGATTTCGGAACAACATCCGAAACGCTAGTCAAACTCGTAGATATTCGAAAAGGTAAAGCGACCACATCAAAAGCAATCACACTGATGGCACGAAATAACATGCCAGAGGAAGCATGTATTACCTGCGGCAAGTCTGCGACGCATTTGTGTATAGAATGCCTCATCGAAGAGCAAACATGGGGAACTTTATGCGATGCTCATAGCAAAACACACCCTCATGAAGAATATGGAGAGCCCATTGCCCTGGTAAATTCCCCCCGGCTCGGAATGTGTGGCTACGACGGCCCCGCCGAGCCGCCATATTAAGGTCTGCAGAGACTTGGAAGAGTTTTGGCTAAGAGATTAAAATCTAGAGGCTGATCCTGACTACAGTCGTTTCCTATTCTTACGATTGCCATTAACACCACAAAACCTGATAAGCGCCTTGTAATCGCCCAATCAATTATTCATGGTAAGCCCGTGCATACTCGTATAAGCATAAATTGGAGGGATCCGGCTTGTCTGCATTACCGTGAGAGTGCTACGGGAAATTCTTGAGTGTAGTCATAACCCTCTTTACTAGCCCCTAGAACTTCAGGAGTGTCTCAAGCTCAGTTGTAGGAAACATCGTGACCAGTGGAGCGATCGCCAGTTGAGTCCCGCATGATCGTTATGGTTGCATCGTGAAATGGAATCAGTGCCCTGAAGTGAGTCCGGCAGTTATCCTCAACAAGAACTGCAATCCACCCTTCCCAAGACAGATCGACAATTTCCCAGTAGTGGTCATCGACTAAAATGCGCATGCACCGATTTTAGGGCTGCTGTAGGAAAACACGCGACTCTCAAAAGAGGTAGATAAAGCTCGAATATTAGCGTTGTGCGTAGTAAGCGCGGAATCCTTGAGCTTGGAGACTGAAAACAATCGCTTGAGCCTTGTAGCTGCTGTTGTAGCCGCCATAGTATTGCCAACCACTGAAGCGATTGCGCTTGAAAAACACATCGTAGGAAGAATCGCGTTCGCCCACGCTGATATTGAAGTCACGACCTAGATTGACTTCAACGGCCTTAGCACCCAGTGGTGCCACGAAAGTAGAACCCAACGCGGCAATAGTAAGAAGAGAGAGAGCAACTTTTTTCATAAGAGTAACCCTGCACTGGATTAGGAAACGGTTGATATTTAGTAATGTCCCATTGCAGCCCACAATCAGATGTGACCTAGCTCAAGGTAAGGGTGTGATGTTCATTGCCAGATGACTCAGAAAAGGCTATTGATTTCTAAAAAGCGTACGAAATATAGGAAAAAGGGGTATATTCAAGCTCAAAAGGGCTACTATAGCCACTCAAAGCATTGAAGTTGTAGAGGGAGTGCCATGACAGAACTACGCACTAATGGAGATGCAGTCCATTACCTCAAAGTAAGTGCTGGAAAATATCCGCTGCTGACAGCCGAGCAAGAAATTGAACTAGGGCGTCAAGTGCAGGCAATGATGCAAGTCCTAGAATTACCAGAGAACCAGAGACCATCCGACTGGCAACAGATTATCCGCGAGGGTCAAAAGGCCAAAGAGCAGATGATCAAAAGTAATTTGCGCTTGGTCATTACCGTGGCTAGAAAGTACCAGAACATGGGCCTTCCCTATGAAGACCTGATCCAAGAAGGTTGCATTGGACTCAATCGTGGGGTTGAAAAATTTGACCCAGAACGGGGGTACAAAGCCTCGACGTATTTGTTTGCGTGGATCAAACAAGGGATGACGCGTGCAATCGCGAACACCTCCCGCATGATCCGCTTACCAATCCACATGAAGGAAAGGACACTCAAACTGAAGCAACTGACACGGGAGCTGATGAAAGAGAATGGGAGCAAACCGAGTGCGACACAACTTAGAGAGGCAATGGAGCTGGATGAACAGCAGTGGGATTTGCTGATGCGGTCGCTACCAGATGCGGTATCGTATGACATTCCCCTGTCTAGCGATGGGAATGAAACGAGCCTAGCCGACCTGTTACCCAGTGGTTTAGAAACGCCTCAAGACCACCTGGAGCGCATAGATACACGAGAGAGGTTGGAGCAAATTCTGAGTCGCCTTAAAGACAGGGAAGTGCAAGTGCTAGAACTGAGGTATGGGGTGGGCCAATTGCAAAAGCGATCGCTAGCAGAGGTGGGTCAGATGTTAGGGATTAGCCGAGAACGGGTGCGCCAGATTGAGAGTAAGGCAATGAAATCCGCGCGCAAAGTGGCGAATCAGGGTAAAAAGTCAGCTTAAGAACAGGGTTTCAGGCAGGTGCCTAGATGGGGTTGACTGTAATTTGAGCGGCGATCGCCTTATTGCTATACCGTGATCATGGCAGAGAAAGAACCATCTCCAGGCTTCTGGTAGTTTAATGAATAGGCAATAACAGCGGACATTGGGCAAAATGATATCTGGTAAAAAGTGTCGCCATTTGAACATCTGCTGGTATTTTTTGAGTGATTTGTTCGAAGCGATGGCTTAAAGAACAAACCGGAATGTCAAATTTTTTGTAAGAGAGCCACTTTCAGCATAAAGGTAGACACTAACAACCTGGAAAGCTTCTATGTTGTTGAGTATGCATTTGTGCGCTCCAATTCATCAATAAAATCTAAAATACTTCAGAGAAACTCATATGCCAAAAGTTACTGCACAAGGAAAAACGTTTGATGTTCCGGTTGAAGCCAATTTGAGAGAATCTCTGCTGGAACATGATATCGACCTTTACAATGGTGCCGCAAAAGTCCTTAACTGCCATGGTCACAGTAGCTGTGGCAGCTGTTTAGTGCAAGTTGAAGGAAGGGTATCGGAACCAACGGCATTGGAAAAGTTGCGTATGGCCATTCCACCACATTCTCAACGTCAAAATCGGCGACTAGCTTGCCAAACTAAGATCCTTGGCGATGTGAGTGTGACAAAGTTTGATGGTCACTTTGGAACAGGCGATAAAATTGCCTGGGGACCGCAAGTAACCTCAGTCGCTGCAGTCAATTAGAGGTAATAACTTTCTTACTGATGAATGGGCTCTGTCTAAAGTCTAAAGCGTTTTGGGCGGAGCTTGAATATCCCGCGAGATCTGATGAGTTACACCCACACATGAATGAAAAGAGCGTTTTTAAGACAGATGCGCAACGAGGTTAGGTAAAACTTAGTTCGCT
>DATNQK010000182.1:0-2543 GCA_036704065.1 Stenomitos sp. | reverse complement strand
TTCATGACCTTTGAGGGTTTGGGCGGTCTCTTTTAGTAATGTTTTCAGGCTCTCTGTTAATTCCAATCTTTGATCACCCATACTCGGATGACTCTGATTTTATACCGTTAAGCTGGCATGGTTTTTTCTTTGAAAGTCCCTAACCTAGCTGTAACTTTAGAGTGGTCTGTTACTAATTGTATATCAATTTTAGAGGGTCGTTTTTACTATCATCTTCAATTGTTGTTATAAAGTAGTTAGCCCCAACAATCCATAGTTCACAATCACTTTATCAACGGCGTCACCTTTCAAGGGTAACGCCATTATTTTTTGTATGAGAATGAGAGTAGGAAAAAGAACAAAACTACTCCAATAGATTGATTGCTACTGGTAGCGAGCATGGTAAGGTTTCGATGCAATCACCTTGAAAGTACGTTCACTGGAAGTTCTCTGACAGTCGGCTCTTGCAAGCATTAAGCAAACAGAATTATCACCATTTTGCCTATCCAAAGACTCATCCCTCACTGCATGAGCAGCATACTGGAGCACAAAATATGAGCATAATTACTGTCAATGACGGGACAGAGATTTATTACAAGGACTGGGGCAGAGGACAGCCTATCGTTTTTTCCCACGGATGGCCTCTGTCGTCTGATGACTGGGATAATCAGATGATGTTCTTCTTAAATCACGGCTATCGCGTCATTGCACACGATCGCAGAGGTCATGGTCGCTCAAGCCAAACGAGTAATGGACATGATATGGATCATTACGCAGATGACCTCGCTACACTTACTGCCAATCTGGATTTAAGAGATGCTATTCATATCGGTCACTCAACTGGTGGTGGTGAAGTGACACGTTATATTGCACGCCACGGTGAAAGTCGTGTTGCTAAAGCTGTCCTCATCAGTGCAGTACCACCTCTAATGGTAAAGACTGAAGCAAATCCAGATGGCCTACCTAAAGAAGTATTTGATGATTTTCAAGCGCAAGTAGCGAATAATCGGGCTCAATTTTATTGGGATGTGCCAGCCGGACCTTTTTATGGTTTCAATCGTCCAGGCACAACTGCATCTCAGGGTGTGATTCAAAATTGGTGGCGTCAAGGCATGATGGGTAGCGCCAAAGCGCACTATGATGGCATCGTCGCGTTTTCTCAAACCGACTTCACAGAAGACCTGAACAAAATTTCAGTGCCAACAATGGTTATGCATGGCGATGATGACCAGATCGTCCCTTATGAAAACTCCGGTTTGTTAAGCGCTAAGTTGTTAACAAACGCGGTATTAAAAACCTATGCAGGATTCCCACACGGCATGCCCACAACACATGCAGATCAAATCAATGCCGATCTCCTAGAATTCATTCAAAAGGTCTAATTTTCTCATTGGGTAGACCGTTCTTGAAATCCCCCCATTTATCCACGGTTATGGGGTAGCTCAAAACTAATTTCTGGCCCCAGTGGAACAATTCGTGTTGGGTTTAATTCTGGCAAACCAGCATAGTAGAGCCTTTTCACATGCTCCAAACTACACACACTCTTAGCTTCCCGATATTGATACAAATCACAGCAATACTTCCAAAGGTGAGGAAAATCGACTAATCGCTTCAAATTACATTTGAATAAACCGTAGTAAGCGGTGTCAAAGCGAAATAAGGTTGTAAAGAAACACCAATCTGCCAGTGTAATTTCTTCGCCACATAGGTATCGCTGGTTTGACAGCACCAGTTCCCAATGCTCTAAAGCATCAAATAACTCTCTGACGGCTATCTCATATGCTGCTTGGGTAGAAGCAAAACCAGCACGATAAACACCATTGTTGATAGGTTGATAAATTTCATCCATCACCTGAGCAATTGTTGATCGCAGTGCTAAGGGATTGAAGTCCACCGTACTATCAGTCAATGCATCAAATTCGGAATTGAACATTTGAATGATTTGGCGCGACTCATTGTTGACAATCTGGTTTGTTCGTTTGTCCCACAAAACAGGAACCGTGACTCGTCCTGTGTAGTTGGGTACGGATTTAACATACACCTGCCATAGATAATCTGACTGGTTCAATGTGTCCCGAATACAACCTGGATAGTCAGAAAATTGCCAGCCCTGTTCACTAATAACGGGGTCAACAATCGATAGCCCCACAATTTCTTCCAAGCCTTTTAGCTTCCATAGCAATGCTGTCCGATGTGCCCAAGGGCAACCCAAAGAAATGTACAAATGATAGCGATCAGCTTCTGCTAAAAATCCACTCGATCCATCTGCTGTAATCCGATGGTGAAATTGTGTGGACATCCGCTGAAATTGACCACTTTCATTGCGTTCAGTCCATTCAGTTGTCCATTTTCCGTTTATTAATTGCCCTAATGCCATAGAGCAGTTTCTCCTGCCGAAATACTTTGAAATGCTGGCGATTTAACTAAGGATCGTGGATTAAATAACATCCAGAATTAAGCTTTCTGCGGCTTGGCAGTGTAATTCCACTTTGGCAAGTAAGCATCAAAAACGATTTCCATGGATTCCTTAAACTCCTGGGTGACTTTTCGCCCCGTTTGGTACG
>DATNQK010000181.1:0-3209 GCA_036704065.1 Stenomitos sp. | reverse complement strand
TGGGAATATCAAGGAAGCCAATGTGCTCGTCTAAGAACAAAGCCACAGCTTGTTCATTGGCCGCATTCAAAACGGCTGGCATACAACCACCCGCTCGACCCGCAGCATAGGCCAACTGCATACAGGGATACTTGTCGTGGTTGGGTTGCCGGAAGGTCAAATCCCCAGACTTCACGAGATCAAGGGGTTCCCATTGCGTGGCAATACGTTCTGGCCAAGAGAGGGCATACAGTAACGGGAGCCGCATATCGGGCCAGCCCAACTGGGCCAAAACGGACGTGTCTTGCAGTTCAATCAAGGAATGAATAATGCTTTGGGGATGGATCACAATGTCGATGCAATCGTAATCAACCCCAAATAAATAGTGGGCTTCAATCACTTCCAGCCCCTTATTCATCAGCGTTGCGGAATCGATGGTAATTTTGCGACCCATCGACCAGTTCGGATGCTTCAACGCATCGGCAACTGTGACGTTTGCCAATTTCTCGACGGGCAAATCACGGAAAGCACCCCCAGATGCGGTCAGGATAATCCGCTTCAGACCACCTTGGGGAACACCTTGCAAACATTGGAAAATCGCTGAGTGTTCTGAGTCGGCAGGCAGCAGTTTTACACCGTGGGCCTCAACCAGCGGCAACACAACGGGGCCACCTGCAATGAGAGTTTCTTTATTGGCGAGGGCAATATCTTTGCCTGCTTTAATGGCTGCAATTGTGGGCAACAGTCCTGCACAGCCCACAATCCCTGTTACCACTGCCTGGGCATCGCCATAGGCTGCAACCTCTACCACACCCGCTTCCCCACTGACGAGGATGGGCTGCTTTGGAACATCGGCGATCGCGGCTTGCAAGTCGCTGAGCTGATCCGCATCGGCGATCGCCACAATCTCCGGCTTAAACTGACGAATTTGGTCGGCCAGTAAGGCAATATTCCGTCCGGCTGCTAGGCCCACAATCCGAAATTGGTCGGGATGGTGGGCCACAATATCTAAGGTTTGGGTACCAATTGAACCTGTGGAACCAAGAAGGGTAATTGCTTTCACGGTGGGCCTGCATCTGAACGGCTGCTAGTTCATCTTAAGCGCTGTTGCGTCCCATTCGATAGAGGGTAACTTTCCCCATCAAGGGCATGGCGCAGAACTTGCAACCTCCCTGAATCCCTCACAGACTAAATGGGAGGTGTTACGCGAAGAACCGATTGATCCGTTGCAAGAGGCTCTAACCCATGAAAGACGGGTTTGATAATCTTTAACTTCTGATTGTTGGTTGCAACAGACTCTGACTTATCTAAAGGTTCAGTATCATTAGTCCGCGTCTGGATGTCAGTTGTAACAGGCTCTAACTTATCCAAGGCCAGTTTAATATCATTAGTCCACTTCTGGATTAAGTCTTTGAGTTCCCCTATGCGGCGCAAGGCATCCTCATTCCATTTCTGGTCTGTTTCTGCAAAAGGAAACGTTGTCCGACCCTCCAAGTGCTGTTGATCCGCAAGCAGCTTTTGATAATCGAACTGATACGTTTTAACCGCTGTGGCGACTTGATCCAATTGAGTTTCTAGAAGCCCCATCATGGTTTTGAGCCGAATCCAGCGATGGTGATCAAAATCAAATCGATTGCATAACTGATCCCCAGCTATCTGACCCAGTTCAAGAAGGGTTTCAATAACCTCAGGGGACATGCTGAGATTCAGTCCACCTTGAGAATCATCGAGCTTGATTTCAACAATCCGCTCCTTATATCCGGAGAGCATAGATTGCATCGTATCGCGATAGTTTTGGGCAGTTGAGAAAATCGCGCCTAAAAACCCTAGGAGATCGTTATCTAGGGTTTTGGATAGGAGTTCCGGCTTAGCATCAGGGGCAGGCAACACCACACGTTTATCGGCGTCGGACAATGCTTCCACTGCCAAGGATGGCGGTGCATCATCATCGCACAGAATAGACCAAAGGTCTGCAAGGAGAGATTGTGGCTGTGCCTTCTGGGAATCAACTGGGGCAGTTTGAAAGGTGCCTAAATTGATACCAAAGGTCGGGCGACCAGGAATCCAGCCATCAAAGAAATGGATGGGAAAATTACTACTAATTCCGCCATCACTGAACCAATTGCATTGCAGATCCGACTCCTCAAGAACGGCTTTTTGCTCCGCTGTAGCCTTAACAGTGTGGAGAGGAATAGCACTGAACAACAAGGGAAAACTGAGGCTCATTCGAGTGGCAACGACCACAGGAAGGTTTTGGGCATCGGGCAAAAAGTGATACCCCTTCGGCAGCTTTCGCTCAGCAGAACCAGGGTTCTTGATCATGAAATCCACTACATCTGCAGGAAATAAATCGTTGAACTCCTTCGCATTGAAGATAAAAATAGGTTTCTGGATCGGCAGAATATAGGGAATGTTCTGGCTTAAGTTAGACGTAACCATGCGCAAGACAATCCCTTTAGTTTCCAGATCTCCGAACGTCAGGGGATGATCTAAGGCCGGATTGGCCAAGGGATTAATTACCTCAGTATGCAGCCACTGCGTAAGGGCGGGGGTACCTGGGACAGCAGCGTCTCCGTTTATGCCACTACAGAAACCGAACTTATTTCCTTCCACCACTGCTGTTTTAAAGGTTTGGCTCAGCGCCCTCAATGCGCTAATCCAGCCACCCAGCACCATCCCAACCGCGCTTAAGGGAAGCCCCAAAACAAGCGCCAAGATTGCAGCATTGGGATAGGAGAGCAACGTGCTGCCGTGGCCCAAAATCAGCAAGGCGACGAATGTTACTAAAAGCGCAAGGAATATAGCTACCAATGCTCCTTTCCACACGCCAGCCATAAAAGGGTTGAATTTGCGGTAGCTATGATCGCTACTGCACTGTGGATCGGACGAAGCAAACGTCTTGAGTTCAACCTTGCTGAGCTGCTTTGTAACCCATACAACTTGCAGCGGCCACGGTCTAGAACGTCTATCCTTAGCTTGCAAGGTGGTAAATAGGGTTAGTACTAAATTAAATAATCCACTATTACACGGCGTAGGCTGAAATAAATTTTGCAGAAAGGTAACTTCACACAACTTCTTATTAGGATGTTCTGTATCCCGCAGCCTTAAAGAACTGCCAAGCTGTTCATTAATTTTCTGTAACCCTGAAAAACCGCTTTGGGGATAATTTTGCTCTGCACCACATTGCCGACCATACTCGGCAGCAGCAGCAGCAACAGCAGCGATCGCCC
>DATNQK010000180.1:0-27580 GCA_036704065.1 Stenomitos sp. | reverse complement strand
CTTGCTCTTTCTCCCCTACCTTTACCTGGTGCATAACTCAAAAACCTTAACGCTTGATCGCGTTGTCCATCCGTTAATTGCCGATCGCTCAGTATCAACTCCCTGGTTTTTGCTACCATTTCCCCGTAACTCGGTTGCTGTCCCTTTGGTTCCTGCTTCCGTTCCTGCTTCCGTTCCTGCTTCCGTTCTCTGGGTTTCCGTTCCGATTCCCGTTTCGTTTCCTTGGTTAATTGCCGATCGCTTAACGCTACCATACCCTACACCTTCCTTCTTTGCTTGCCTTGCTTGCCTTGCTTGCCTTGCTCGTACCAGTAATTAACACATACAATTCTTATGTAACTACTGTACTGTATTTAGTATTCCTTTGTCTAGTTCTTAAGTTCAAAACTTTATAGAACTATTACAACTAATTAAATACAGGGCATCACTTATATTTTTCTGACCCCTTCGGCAGACATAATTCCCTTTCTTTTTTATATAGCTATATATAGTTAAGTAGTATATCGAAGCACTGTAGAAATCTGAAATCATAAAACTGGAACAAAAGTTGATAATGCTCTGTCTGTCCGCTTCGCGCAACATCTGGATCTGAAATCGTAATTTAGCACCGAAAGTCAATAACGCTGAGGTTGCCTGATATTGGCATCACCTAGCGTAGCGGAGTTCACCTAGCGTAGCGGAGTTACTGAAATCGTAAAACTGGTTTGAATGTTGATAAGGTTGAGGTTGGTTGGCGTTAACTGGTGTTGCTTGTACTAAATACAGTACAATAGGGACAGTATTGTAGTGAGTCAATGATTTATGAACGCAACCAAAAAGGGTACTGAGTTTGTGTTTACAGACATAGCGAATAAACAAATCATCGGTAGTTTAGTCAAAGAACTAAAAAAGAAAGGGAACTGGGAACGTTTAACTTTAGCTGACAGAAATCTCATAGAGAACAGCAGTAGGGCTTACATATTTAGTAATGGAATAAACATGGTTGCTTGCTTCCCCTGTGTGTACATTAACAAGGTGAAATACAAGACTAGGGTTTTTGTATATGTTGACGGGGGGGAACCGAAAAAATTCTTTACTGCATCCGAACTCCCAACATCCAAAGATTTAGAAAAAATAAATGACATTGTGTGGGAAGAAGAAAGCCACAAAGGGTATGAACCTTTTTGCTATGAAGATGAAACCGTAGAAAATAAAGTCGAGTACTTCCGCCTAACGTAGCGGATTCACCATACATAGCAAGCACAAACAGGGAAGAGTTTGATTTCTTCCCTTGTTTTATAAGCAGTTTGTGCTAAATTGTGGTTAAGTTATAAGTTCTTCTAATTCATCTTGAGGTAGGAGAGAGAAGAAGAACTGTAGGATGTCCTGTCGGATTTGAGCAGGTAGAGCGTTAAGAATACGCGGTAAACACTGACGACCGTATTCTGCGGCATGGTCGAAAATATCCTGAAGTATTTGTGGAACAAGATGTTCGAGGTCTTTGATTTTCTCGTAAGCTAAGGGAATATAGTGGTCAATCAGGAATTTATCGTCTGGAGTTAGATGTGAAGGCTGGTCGGGATGCAAGGGATTGGTCGAGAGATGATATTTGGTTTTGCTATTAGAGTTAAATAATAGCGTTTGCAAAGCATCAATAAACGTATCGCTGGATTTCCAGCCGAGGTTTTTTCGGATAAAGTTGGACAGATGGCTTAGAGACTTGCCACAGCGTTCAGCAATGGATGTGAGAGTAATGTTAGCTGGTTTGTTCTTGTGTGCGTGTTGCTCTTCTTGCATAGCTTGGATGGTTTCGAGAATTGCCATTTCCAGAGATTCTGTTTTGCTAGCCGCTTCTTTAGTGATGTTGCAAGCTTGGACATGCCACGAGATAGGAAAACGATGGGCAAAGTCACCAATTAGATAAAAAGTTAATCGTTCGTCAGGTCGTCTAGTTGCACGTATCCGCCCCATCCCTTGCTCAATCGTAGATTGAATATCATCGTAGATAAACTGACGGAACTTAGGATCGCTACTTTCGCTATCGGTAAATGGCAGATAACCAGCGGCCGTAGTTACCCAACGAGTAACTTCTTCCTCCGAGCTATCCGGCACATAACCATAACGACAAGCGAATTGAGCGCGATACTGCTCTAGTGGCTTTGTAGGAATCCCTGCGAGAGCGATGGCAGTACAGCCGTTATTGTAGATATCATTGGTTCCCCGGCTATCTCGCCACCAAGCGTATTGATTGCAACCAAGTTCTTTACCAAATTCAGGATCGATAAACTTCTTCCAATCTACGATTGCTAAGTCTGGATGGTCTTTGGCTAAAGCCTTAAGCACTTCGCTTAACCTACGAGATTGCTCGTTACCTCTACCAGAGCCTAGTCTCCCCATTCCAGTGATCTGGATAATTTCGTGGTTGTCCGAAGGCTGTACTTCCTGAGCAATAGTGACAATGTCGCCAACTTCAATCCCCAGTATCGCTGCTAGATTCTCCGGCATTTCAGTTGCATCTAGGAAAATGTTGAATGCAGCTGCCTTAGCAATATGAACCAAGTGCTTATCACAGATGGTAATGGTCAGTTGATCAAAGTTAATGTTGCAGCAACCGCTATCCATGCCGCTAATTACTCCGAGGAACTCAGGCAACCATTGCTTGAGAATAGTGGCAGTAGCTTCAGCAATTAATTCTGCTTCGCTCTTGCCTAATCGATCGCGTACTGACTTGGGTAAATCCCGAACATCCATCCCGTCGATCTCGTCCCCAATCTGGAACAGTTGATCGATCGCACCAGTAACAGAAGGATTAGTCCAGCGATCTAACTCAATAATCAAATCGCTAAACAAACTAGGCCATTCTGATTTAGGCATCCCTAGAGCTATTTCCAGCTTCTTAACGATCATGAAGTGACCATGCCCATACTTCCCTTGATTAGCTGGATTCATCAGCGACGCAAGGGCGGATGTAATTGGTTGAATGCGATTAGCCAACTCTGGATTGACTTGCATCAAGTAACCGCAAAGCTGGTGAATATCTGCAAGATTAGCTTTAATGGTTTTGCTGTCGGTAAGAATTTGCGACCATTCCTCCCACACCAAACCAGTTCCCCGCACTGGAGATTCATAAACCTGATTTCCTTGAGCGTCAACACGAGGCTTTTTATGTTTCCGCATTTTCTCAGGATCAGCTGAATAATCAAACTGGTCGAGTGGTGGCAAAGAAGCTGGATGACAACGGAACCGAGATTTTTGTAAAGTTTGTCCTCGGTCATAAAGATACGTATAGTCGCCGCTACCGTTCCGACACCCCTCAAAATGTGGACAAGACTGGCAGATAGTACTAGCAGCATCAGCCGCTTCAATATTACGATCGCGCAGTAGTGCGAGTAATCCAGTCCTAGCGCAATTTGGTTTTTCAACCCATGCCTGAGTTACGTCAGTTCTGCGCCGAAGCTTTCCATGTTCATCCCGCACCAATCCGTTATGCCGGGGAACTAAGTCGATCCAACTTTCTAGGGTAGGTGTTGTAATGTTCCGGTGTTCAGCTGCCACATAAATCAGCTTATCTACACCAAGTGATTCCGGCTCAAGTAGTCCAGCGTCGTAGGATTTGCCTAATCCCATAGTCGATCTATCGAAAATATACCTGGCACCCGACTTAATAAAGTCGTGCCAAAACTCAAGCCGTTGACCCTGAGTATAGTAAATAGTACTGCTATGCTTACGATTAAACGAAGGTGGGGCAATATCACTAGAACCCATTTCCGGGAGTTCGTCGTGAAGTTCGCCCCACTTGCTATCGAGGGAACGAGCAAAATCTAAAGCCCGTTCCGCCATCCCCTTAAGATTTTTTTTAAGGTAGCCCCAGTAGTTCGGGGTGGGTTTAGCGGCAGTAGTAGTAGAACCAGAAGTTTCCTCATCTAAAACAGAAGCAACGGTAGAACCAAATAGTTTTTCAAACTCTTCTCTAGAAATCTCACCAGCTTCTACCCGCCGTTTAGTTTGACTACCAAAGTTCGTGGTAAATCTCCCTCGCCTTTCTTGGTACTCATGCCAGCTAGCGCGACTCTGAAGTATTTCGTCTGGCAAGGTAGGAGTAGCAGATGGCTTGTGTTCAACCGATCTTAATATCGACTGACACTCATACCCGGACAGGGGTGGAGAGCACCGATTACAATATTCTTCAAACATAATATCGGGGTATCCAGAGTATTTGATACCTAAGAAATCAAGCCGTTTTGCCGTGGCAAATAAGTTAAGTGCCAAAGCAATACCAGCGATATTCCTTCCCCCTTCACTCTTGCCATTAGCAAGCAGGTCTTGATCGTTCCTGGTAAGAAAATTCTCCAGTGGAACGATCGCACCATCGTACTTATATCCGCTACGCTCGGTGTCACGATTGCTACTAGATGGCAGTGAGTAGGTTGGGATAGGTGGGTGTAAAACTTGTTTACTCCAAATTTCAGGAGTTAGCGTTCCCTCAATTCCCTTGTAAAGTCGGAATTGCTCATCACTGATTGACTCAGGAAACTCTAAGCCCTTAGCGGCAAACACTAAGCGCAAACCAGCAATCCATTCGTCAGGAGTAAAGGTAGCGGTTTCATCAGCGTGGACTAATACCTGATGGTTGTTCTTCTCCTTACGGAAGAACCCAGGGCAGCGCATTGGTTGATGTGGATTCGTGACCATATAATCGCCGCCCAATGCCACACAGTAAAGACGGGCAATGTAAGTGCGATCGGCTATGGGTAACTTGTGGGATAGCTTGTTATGGACGTGGAATGATTTGCCACCACTAGTCAAAATAATTGAAGGGGACAGCCCGCTAATTTCATAGAATTCTCTGATTATTTGCCATTGCTGATCGGCTGTTCCTTCGTCGATTTCCATCGATACCAGGTCCGACTCAGTAACATATTCCCCACGAGGTTTAATGGTAGGTTTACCAGGAATAAAGAATACACCTTCGGTACTAGCACCAATACTTCTGTTGTAGAGATACTCAAAGCCATCGAACCAAGCGTCAATCGGCTTGTCATAATCTGGCGCTTTCTTTTCCGTAAGGGCGAACAAGCCGGAATGGAGAACCGATCCGGTAAAGAATCTAGTCCTACCTTCTTTCAGCCAGATTTGTTCCCCCTCAGCAAAAGCTATCGAGAGAAACTTAGAGAAGGCATCAAGACCAACAAGCCCAGTTGTAGGAGTATTTGTAGGTAACATTACAACGAACCTCCCACTTTGTTTGAGATACGCTCGACAGTTTCCAACCCATCGCATTGACCGCAACGTAAGGCCGCATAGTGAGGATGGTCTTCAGGCATAAGGACTGTAGTAAATCTATCGAACCCACAGAAACGACAAGTGTTTGAGTGCGGGGCGTTTGTGGGGAGTAATGTTGCATGATCCATATTCACCTACTCTGGATTTAGATACCACACCCAGTATTGCCAACTACCGAATAAGGTATTGTGGATATCTATTATTGTACGATGGACAGCTTATTCAGTCTACCCTCTAGACTAAATATTTTTCTAAAGTTAGTTGACAAAACGTTTTGTGTTCTGTATTGTGAAAAGTAAGATGTTGTAACCATATTGACACCTAAAATTACAAAACACCCCAGTCGTAAAAATCTGTGCCAACAGAGACTAGGGTGTTTTGTTTTAAGGTATTGTGTAATTGCCCCGGAATCGGAACGGGATGTTCCTGCTCCTGCGGGATCTTTAGTCTTTGAGCATTTGACATCCTGTTTGATTTAACAGGATGTCTAGATCTTCATCTAAAACAAAATTACCTTCTACCAACTCAATCTCTTCTCCCGGATTGAGAGATTCAAATATAGAACCGACTGAGCGATCGGCTAATCTATATTGTTCTTTGCTGGCAAGTTCGCCGTCATCAAAATTTAAAAAGCCATCTTTGTCAAAAATTTGTGCCATATAAACCTCTACAATTAATGTGTGTGATTTGTAATCGCCCCTCTGTTAGCGATGAGGGGCGATTGGAAAACTAAGCAAAGGAACAAGCCGCATCACGCCATGCGATAATAGTCCGTTTTTCCCCGCTTTCAAAAATCACGTAATACTTACAATGACGTAAAGAGGTTCTAGAGACATACTCGCCTGTGTAGGCGATCTGCTTAGGCAGCATTCCCTGCCCTAAACAGAAGTCCAAAACCCTTTTACTATGATCCCAGCAGCAGCAAATTACGCTGTCGCTGTTGACGAAATAGGTGCGTTTGTCGTTGTCTTCGTAGAACGTTCTCCCCATTTTCTGGTAGCTCCCACCAGAAGGGAGTTTTGCGAAGCTAATTGGATTGTTGTATTCGCATTGGGGCTTTTCGCCCAACCATGCAAGCATTTCCTCTTGCGAGGATACTGAAGGAATCCAAATAATCGCATTTCTCCAGCCCAATCCTGACAAAACATAAACTACCTGAAAATCAATGGGATTTGACAACAAAGGATGCCACGCTTTGTCTGATCTTTTGTTTGTCTCAATGGTTACGTAGTAACCATTTATTCTGGGGTTGAGATCTGAGATATGCACCCCAGACTCATTGCTGGTAACGCCCTTTAATTCGGGCGAACTGGCTTTTATGTGGTTTTCAAGTTTCTTGTATTTCCGTTCGTAAGCCTTTTCTAACGTTGCCATGATTTATTTTCTCCTACAGATTATTGATGTGTGATTTTTTGTTTGCCCCTCTGTTAGCGATGAGGGGCGATCGCTTTTACCTTTCTAAAATTGCTTTAACTTCATGATGACCAGATGGATGAATCATCATGACAACCCTTTCTTTCGGAGAATATTGAGACAAGCTAGACCATATTTCATCTAATTGATAATGAATGGATTTCTCAATATCCCAACCTGCCATTGCCTGACCTATAGGACTGTTCATTGAAAGGTACTCCAACTCTCTAGGACAAAACCATTTCGCATTGTCCCAACGCTTGATTACTTCTAATTTGTCTGCCCATTTCATAATTTTCCTCACTTGTTTTGTTTCTCTATGTTTATAAGTGTGTCACACTTATTAGGGATTTGTCAACCGATTTACTCAAGTTTTTTGCAAAGGATTATGTCGCCTTTGGCGATCGCTTCTACAAACTCAGTCCAGTTAGGTAACAGCACGCCCTTGTATTTGTGGGCGAAACCTAGTTCTATCACCCTATTACCAAGCTTTTCTCTATCCTCCGGTTTTAGCTTAGCAACGATTCTTTCTCTCCCTTCTAATGGTCTTGGCATAGCAATAAATGCGCAACATATATAGCTAGCCTAGCACAATTTTAATCCCAGGTCTAAGATTGCGACTGGCATTTTTAATCCTCAAGTTATGTATGCGCTGCCTTTGGTTTTGATTACTCCTTCGGCGATCGCCTCACTGTACAATCGCTCGATACTCCAACTCTCCAGGTAGTCCAGAGCTTCAGCAATCAGTTCCGATTTAATTGGCTCGGCACTGGTTTGAGCCATCGTGAGTAACACTACCAACTTAGTTGGGTTTTCGACGTGGTAATCCCGGCTGCAAATATCTAGAGCTTTCCTTACCCCGTCCGAAGCGTTCCCGTTACCCAGTTCCAAAGCAGTTTGTTTTTGGTGTGGGAGAAGTCGAGCGTCAAGGCGATCGCTTATCGGCTTATCCCCTATCTTCCGGTTGTCGTGGCTGGCAGAGTTGTTACCTCTGCCTATGCCTTTGGGTTTAGTCATTAGCGCTGTTAATTTCCTCTAAATATTGCTCTGCCCATTCCTCGTAAAAATCGGCTTCATCGTCGCCAGTGCCGCAATAATTAGCGCGACTGTCTGTGGTTGATTCATTGTTAGAAAAATATTCGGAGTTATCAAGCAATCCACCATTCTCAAAAATTCTTTGCCCGAATCTTGCTGGAGACTCTAACGCAAATTTTCCATCGATCTTAGTTGCATAAATTCCCCACTGCGAACTGTAATCTAATGAACCTGTCAGAATGTCTTTTAAAGTTTTCATTTCCTTGCCCTCTCTTGGTATATTTCTATTGTCCGACATTAGAGAGGGATTGTCAAGCTATCTCAGAAAGTTTTTAAGACAATCCCAATCTAGTACAACACCACCCATCCCACACTTCCCGTTACGCCGTAAGGCGAACGGGAAGTTAGCTTGTACAATACATATTTTCTTTACAGCAAAATTACTAGACAAAGTGTACTGGTATTAGTACACTTTGGGTAACACTGCATGATAAGCGGATAAACAAACACCAGCAAGGATATAGAATAAAGCTTTTATGACTTTTGGGCTATTCATGCAGTAAAGAGAAATAAAAGTAAATCGAAATATTTAAACACCCTGCTTAGAATATTTTATACTTCTTTTGTGAAAATAAAACCATCTAGTAAATAGATGGTAACTGTAAGTCTTTATTTATTAGATAGTACGAGTAATACCAAGATTATTACAATTGGTCAATTTTTCTTTGGCTGGAATAATACTTGTCTAATTTTTCTAACCAATGTTTCCATGCCCATCCCCACTCCTTAGAGTCACGCTTAATGGTGAATGATTGGCAGCACTGGTCGGGTAAAGATATCAGAGCGCAAACCGAATCTACTTTAATCCCCAAGCTTACCTCACAAGCTACAGCATAAGCGAGTAACTGAGATCGCACTTTCTTGTACTTGAGCATTCCGGCTCTAATTTCACGGGGTATGTCCATCCAAGTTATTTCCTTATCTGCCAATTTCTGTTTATAGTTTGGCTCCATAGGTAACTGAGCGTAGTAAGGAAAGTTGCAGGTTTTAATATCGTAAAGACACAAACCCGATTCGTTGTAAGCAATGATGTCTGGCCTACCGCTATACTTCAACTCTGGATGCCATACACAGCGATGTTTTCCGTCGGGCTTACCATCACTTATTGATTCTTCTGCCCACACCACCTGACCCATACGAAATAACTCAGACATCAGGGAATAACAAAACCCTTTAATGTCTGCGTTATCCTCGCCAAGTTCCGGCATAGTGCGATCGCTAGAGTTAGCTCCACTCAGCAAATAATCCTCAGCCCAGTTGTGGGTTCTAGTTCCTCTCCATGCTGCTTCTTCAGCTACTCCAGGATTTTCCGCCTTCCACGCTCTGAGTGCATCTTGATTGCTAGTCTCAAACCAGATGGTGCTAAAGCTTGGGAACTTTCCGGCTGGTGTTTCGTGATATCCAGTGTGAATACCGTCTGGTTTAGCTACAAATGTATTGCTGTTACTGCTACTCATTTCTTTGTCCAACTTTGTACTAAATACAGTATAGTAGATATTAACGTTTAGCACGTAGGATAAAAAAATGAGTGATAGTAAACCGTTTAAAGTAATGACGTTACCCTTGGAGAAGGAACTAATCATCAAGCATTTTGAGTTGCAAATAGAGCAATGCAATGAAGAACAATTGAAAATACTAGCTAAGCAACTGCACGCTAGCTACATTGTTGAGCAGCATATTTTTCAAGAACTGCTTAAAAGTAAGTGGGGATTTGAAGAGACTCAGTCAGAAAGTATAGGCGATGTATCGGAAATTAAAATCGAAGAAATTAAAATCGAAGAAATTAAAAATAACGTGACTAATAAAACTAAATATCCGGTTAATCGGAAGCTATCGCCTCTAGCTAAGTGGAAACAATTTACAAGTAAAATATCTAAAGCAATTAAAGTATTGCTAGAATAATTAGGTAAACGTTAACGGCGTTTCTTGACAAAAAATCCCCCTAGCAAAGCTTGATACTCTGCTAGGGGTTGTTTGTTATTAATTAATTAAGCTTCCTCAATTAATCTTTTTAACCACTCACATAAGCGTTGATTAACTTTTGCTGCATCTCCATTTAAGTTAACAGGGCAAGGATGAGATTCGTTAATCTCGTCTACCATAAAGCAGAATAAATGCTCTTGGCAATGCAGGTCAATCAATCCCCAAACCTCGGTAGATATGATTGACCAATTTCCAGCAGTAAATGTTGGTGAATTGGGATTGTAAAACTTGCCTTTGACTATATTTCCGCAATGCCAAACATTAGCAGATTGGCACAAATGCTTAAATACTTCTAGGTTATGTGGAGTAAGAAAGCACACAGATAAACTTTCCCAAGGTTGCACTATTTCCAGTTGATTGGTTATTGCCATTATTATTGTTTCCAGTTAGTTACAAAATGGAACTCTGTACCAAAATGTTTAGGTTTTTTCTGCCAAACAATCCAGCAAGTAGTACTAGTATCTACCTTTCCATTGTTTGTAAAGCTTGGTCTAGGCTGACCAAAAATAATGATGTCAGTCATAAACTTTTTATGCTTTTCTAACCAATCTCCTCGATTTGTACAAGGTTCTAAATAGCTAAGTCGAAGTAACATAGCTATTCCTATCCTGCAATGTTCAAAGGCTAAAGGAACTATTCTAGGAGCGACATCTTTATAGGGAGGATTAGTTACAACCCAGTCACAAGATCCAAAATATTTGTTCCAATAGATACTAAGCGAAGCATCAGCATTAAGATCACATTTGCGATTAGAGTCAATATCATTTGTGATAACTTTAGTGATTAAGCAATTTTCTTCCAATTCCTTAGCAATTGCACCATCACCAGCGCAACATTCAAACACCGTCCCCGAAATCTCAACCCGCTTTAACAATTCTTTAGTTAGCTGTGCAGGTGTGGGATAAAAATCATTCTCTCGTCTAGCCATGATATACTCCAAATGTACACGCAGTAACGTACAAACTTTGCTCAGATTAATCTTCTGTGTTTGCTGTTGTTTGCACGGGAGCTTAATTTAAGCAGCCACAGATTTAAACATTGATTTGAGACGCTTATTCTCCGCTCTTAATCGTTCGTTTTCAGCGTCAACAAACTTTTTATAGTCTGTTAATTCTTTGATCTCCTCCTGCAATTCTTCAAGCTGTTTTCTGATAGCATTAATCGATTCTCTTCGTTTGCGTGCGTAGGTTGAACGATTAACTACGGCTTTAGCTTCACCCCGTTCCGCCATTGCCGCTACAGCTTTCTCAATGTGAATTTTGCTTGGAGGATTAGGAGCAGATAACTTACAAGCTTCTGCATAAGCTTGTCTGATTTTCTTTTCTCCTTCAGGATTGGAATTTGTGCCACTCCCACTGTTACTTTGCCCCTTGGGAGTTCGGACATAGAACTGTCTAAGCGGCTCCACATAATCTGAGCTAACTGTTCCTACAGGTAGACCGATCGCTCTTTCAATTCGTCCCGCAGTACGTTGAGCCATTACCCACTGTTTGTGAAACCGGGAAAATTCAGCAGCTAAAAAATCCTTGTCATATTTGTAGCCTAAAACTGAATGACCTCCTCTGTCGTCAATTTCTAGGAATCTGATTCTGTTAAACTGCCAAAACTTTGCATTTAATCGATTGCTTTCATCCAGAAACAAATCGCAATTACCGTTAATTTCTGCGATCAATTCCCTGATTCTTAACTCATTTGAATCTGACATAATTCCTCCTGAATACTATCTAACATTTCTTGAATGCGTTTATGCTCTGATGGTTTGCGTTTGTTAAATAATGCGTTGTAGTCTTGGGACAATTCATTTAACAATTTAACTCTTTCCTCTTTCCAGTTAGGAAAGGTATTGAAGTTAAATCGTTGGTAACACTTGAAACAAAACCATCCTGTTTGTGTAGCCATCTTTTTACTGTGACTACAATTCTGTTTCGATATTCGTGTCATTGTCCGAAATAAATAGATTGAATTCTGACTCAATTAGTTTGAAAGTCGATTCATTAACTGGTGTTGGATTCCAGCATGAATCATCATTAATCATCGTCCGAACATTATTAATGGTTTGAAGGGCATTGCTATATGTTGCTTTCATCTTAATTTCCATCGATGGATGTTTAAGTAGCACTTTGTATCTGTTTTCAGCAATGTTACAAAGACTTATTGCTTCCTCTTTAAGCCCACAGCGACGAGCTATCATTGCTCTTTTAAGCATTTCAAACACCCAAGCTAACTCATTGTTTGCGTTACTAGTATCCATTTAAGTTACCTCCTAATAAGAAACCCCCATCAAGGGATGAGGGTAGAAACTAAAGGAAAGCTTTAAAACTATTTAGCGTTTGCGCTTTTTAGCTGACGTTGCTTGGCATTATTCGCAGGTGGTAATGCGTCATTTGCAATACCAGCAGGTAATTCTGCTTTAGCTGCTAGCCCTTCAAGGATAGAACTAGAACGGCTTGAATCCATTTTGTCAAGCGTTGGGTCATGACACCAATTAGCACCAGCGACAACGTTTGCAAAAACCATTTGTGCTGCTTCTAACGCTGCTTCTTCAAATTCATTCTGAGCTTTGCGGTAGCTAGGCTTAATCCAGAAGTAATCGCCATTAGCACCACTAGCACGCACAAATTCAAACTTGAAAATGTACTCACCTAAGATGTTCGCCATATTAGTCTGCTCGTACTCGCCAAACTCTCCGGGCATCCCTTCATTAATCCAACTGTTAAAGAGGTTCTTGGTGAGGTCTTTAACCAACTCAGCAAAGCGATCTTTACTTTGCCGATGGATTAATGTGTGCTTCAATCCCGAACTATTAGCGGGAAACTCGTCTTTTAACGCACCACTAACAGGAAAACCCCATAACTCAGTAAATGGTTCATCTATATAGAATGTCCCCATTGTTAAGCAACGGTCTGGGTTTGACCAACACAAAGCCATTTCAAGCGATGTGCCACGTAGCAAGTTCATCTCGTTGGCTTGCATGATATTCAAGCCCTTAGTATCGCCTGTGATAATCTGCCCCCAGTCACGGTGGCAGTTAAAGCGAAATTTGTCAGGGAGCGAGGGAATTAAGAACAAGTGAGTAGCATTTTCTTTTGCGATTTTAATTGCTTCAGCCATTTGTGTTACCGTTCCTTTTTCTGTTTAATTAACTTTGAACACTTTCTTTTTAATACCTTGCTACTCCGCAAGGAGAGCAAGGTATTATTTCCAGACCACTAACTAGTATAACCTGTGTACTGTATTTAGTACAAGCAGTTTAGTTAAGATTAGCGGTAGCCTCCGATATCTCGAAATTCGCTTTCGTCTTCAATAAATTCTCCTTCAATTTCAAGCATTGCTGAGATATTTAGTTTGAGATTTGGGACAGCAGTAGAGCGGCCGTAAGCGTCCTGCAAAATTGGGGTAACAGCTAATCCACGTAACACAGCTTCTATTATGTATGGTTGGATTTTATCGTGATTAAGCTTGATTTCTTGCACCGCTTTTTCTTTTAAAGCGTGCAATGAAAAGCTAGGGTTAAGAGCTTCAATCATCGGATCGTTCTTAACATCATCGCTGATGATAGTCCGAGAAATTTTTAGACGTTTTGCGTAAAGGTTAATGACATTCATTAAATGATTGTCCGCCATTTGGCAGATAAGCATTACGTCCCCTTCTTTGGTTGTGTGTTGTTTGTACATTTTTCTTGGTTGTGACTTTAATTATGCGTTGTGTGAGTCGCATCCCTCGCGGAGTTAAACAGCTTTCTTTTTCCTTGCAACTTTAACCGTTACTGGTTGAGTAGTTGGGTCAAACTCAGGTGTTGGGGCTTGACCTAATCTACCTGTACCAAACATCCATCGACAATAAACTTCAGCAGCATCGACGGCTGATTGCTTGTGGACAAATCGACAAGATAAGTAGCTGCCAACTTTAAATTGATAGGGTCTAAGTGAATTTGCTCCGTTATCAACTATCTCGTAGGTTGTCATTGTTGCGGTTTTGATGTTCTAGAATTTTGCGTTGTCGTTCAATAAAAATAGTTTCTTCTTGGGCAATCGCCTGTCTGACTTCTTGGATAATGTCAGATATTTGAAGCTCTGACAAAACCCTATTTACTCCCATTCGCTTTAAATGCGGAGCAAGTTGTTCTGCTGTAGGAGTCCAATCAGGCAGCTTTTTCATTGTTCGCTTTAAACCTGTCGGACTGCATACCGGAGGTCTAGGAGCAATGTCAATTATCTTGTCTAGGAGATCTGAGCAAGCATCATCAAATGTTTTCTCAGGCATTTGTGGAGAACAGATAACACTCCACTCAGTACACTGAGAAAGTAGGGATAGAAACACAGCTTTCTGTGTTTCAGGGGTCAACTGTTGAAACTGTTCAAAGATGTCCATTAAACCTGCCCATCCTTAGCAAGTGTGATGAAAATACAATCAGCAATAGCGATCGCCTTAATCGCTATATCCTGGGTTGTTGCGCCCATTCCAATGGTGTTGGCTGCGGCATTGATAGCTTGACCAACTAACCATAATCTTTGAGACATTCCTGCTTCCTCAAAGCATTCGGGAACAGGAAAAGCTCTTGCTGTTTCAGCCCAAGGGATAGCACCATCAATCAATGTCTGTTCTTCATGTTTCTCAAAAACAACAACATTGGGATAGCCCAACTCCTCACCACTCAAAAACTTGTGTCCGTTTCGTTCAATGGTCATAATTAATAATCTCCAAATGTTTCATTTACAACTCGTTTCACATCATCACGCAATGCTTTAAGTTTGCGGTCATTGCCATTATGTTTTTTGACGAAATATTTAAGGATGTCCAAGAATTTTGTAAATTTTACAGATTGCTCCACCATCATTTCGTTTTGGATTTTGTAATCACGGATTATTTTTTCTGATAGCTCATCAAAACTTTTG
The DNA here is from genome assembly GCA_036704065.1 of Stenomitos sp. Taxonomy (GTDB): domain Bacteria; phylum Cyanobacteriota; class Cyanobacteriia; order Thermosynechococcales; family Thermosynechococcaceae; genus JAAURS01. Next base: position 12,932 of record DATNQK010000180.1, on the reverse strand, counting down.
GTTTGCTGTTCTGACAAATTAGCTAATTGCTTGAACTCAATTAACCTTTCTTTCAAATTTTCTGTACAATGAAGTTTCATTTCTTTGATTTCCTCTGATACAATTACATCTCGAATCCAAAAAATAGGCAGAGAAAATTGAACATACTCACACTGCCTATTAGGTGAAGTTTTGAGCATTGTTAAAACTCACAATCATCACTATCAACAACTTCAACAACTTCGGGTAACAATCCCCGCAAATAATTAAGCATGGATTGAGGTAATACTTCCCAAGTCAACACCATGTTTATCTTGTCTTCTTGTGGAAAGTCAGCCCAATTACTTTGTAGATAATTAGCATCTGACTTTTCTAGCCAAATGCCAATCCATTGATTAATTATGCACATGGCATAATCAGGCTGATAAGCAAACTTTAAGCTAATGTTATCCTCAAACAACTTAGCCCAATCCTTTTTAGCTAATGCCGTAAGTGCGGAATAATTGTACTCCCACGCTTTAAGATCAACTAGCCCTTTACGCAATCCCATTACCCCTTTTGGCATTGCTACAAATTCACTCAGCTTATCTCGCTTCATGTTGATAACTTCATAGCGAGATATAAAGCTTTTTGCTACTAAGGCTTTACCCAGAGTGTAAGCCTCTTCGGTAGTTTTACATCCAATCCTTGCTGTAGCTTTGGGTGATTCCACATCTCCATTTGGATAACAAATAACAATGCGTGGAGATAGCAGAAACATCTGCCAATCATTAGCAGATTGTTTGGGCTGATAAGTGTACTTAGCTTTGACTTCGGTGTTAGTCATGTTGCGTGCTACTCTTAGTTAGTAACTAACCAATACACCTTTTTGTTGAATCACTCCGTCACTCCGTAAGGAGGTCGGAGGATTATTATTGACTAGTCTTTTGCGTGAATTTCCCAGGCTTTAAAAATCTGGTCTACTACTTGACCTACACTTTCAAAGTTCGGATCGATGTTTGCTTTAAACCACAACTCAAACTGTAGTTTTGTTTCATGCTCTTGAGCTTCTTTTAAAGTCCGAAAGATTTGTCCGTCGCTAGTTTCCCAAGCTTTAATTTTTTCACTCATTTGCCAATCTCCACAACATAAACAACGGAAGAAACAAGTAGAAAATAAATCCTAAAATCTCTAGCATCTTACACCACCTAGAAAGGACAATCATCGCTAACACTCATGATCACTTCTTGACGCACTAACTCATTGCGCCAAGCATTCAACCCACAGATAAAACCAGAAACATAATCAACATCGTGCATCCGTTTTACATCAAACACAAACGTTCTGCCATCAGTTTGTCCGTTTACAAATTCATCAAACCCGATTTGTTCTTGTTGTGCTTTCAATTCAGAATCATCAGCATTAAACATTACCGTATCTCCATTGAATGTAGTAGTAGTTATGCGTTGGTGAGCCGCATCCCTCAGTAGTTGTTATTTGTTTAACTCAGCCAACAAAGAATCAGCCATTGCTCTACTTACAGCAGCAACAATTTTCCTTGCTTCGTCAACACTTAAATCCGACATCTTAATATCAGGATTAGCTAATAACCCTTGCATTGCTAATCCTGCAAAATATTCACGCTTGGTTAAGCCATGTGTTATGTAATTTATATCCTTCATCAATGGAAAGGTTACATCTTGAAACTCGCTCATTATTGATGCCTTATTACTAATTTGTACAATAATCAACCCAATTAACCTATCCGGTTCCGTCTCTCCCCAGGCTCTAGGTTTTAGGTTGATTTATTCAATTTTCAAGGTTCAATCTTTGAATTTATTTACCAATTGCCGTAGAGAGCATAATGAGTGTGGGCTAATTCTCCGTGTTCTTCAGTTAACTGACGAGAATAATCACCCGTTAATGTTCGAGTTTGACAACCAGCATGAAGACGGTTTAACTCTTCTTCAATCCATTTCATCCTTGCAATGATCTCGCTTTCACTTGGTTCTTTATCTTTAGCCATTTTGTTAGCTCCTTCGAGAAAACTTTAGGGCGTTGGTTTCTTTTCTTAATCTCAATGTACTAAATACAGTACAAGGTTGTCAAGCCCTTTATGTAAATTTGTACTAAAATTAGTACAGACAAAACTACAAATAAACAGGATAAGGCGTGTGAGATTACGGAATCGAGTAAAGGAATTACTAAGCGAATTGCACTGGACACCATCAAGGTTGTGCCAGAAGACAGGCATAGGAAGACAGACAGCTTATCGATTGAAGCGTGACCCTTATTACCTGGGAGATGGGCGCGTACTTCATCGAATAAGCGATCGCTTAGGTGTGCCGCTATTTGACTTGATAGCCATAGAAATACAACCTGAAGATATGGATAAAATGCTTAGTAATCCTGAAGTGTCTAAAGCAGTAGAACAATTGCGAGAAAGCTTACCTGATTGGGTTGCAATTACTTTACTGAGATAGTTAATGCCCCTGGTACACATCAAGACCAGGCTCAATTGATGAATGTAGTAATTGTGAGTAATCAGTTAGAAATTAACTATTTTACTCACACAACAATAATCCCCCTCGCATCTCCGTAGGAGTGCGAAAGGGGAAGAAAAACTCCCTAGCGTTTAGCCAAGGAGTTATGCAGAAAAAGCTTTTTACACGGCTAGATAACGTTTAGGAATTGGTTTGCCGTACTGGTCAAAGGTTTGTTGCGCTTGGTCTTGGTGGTAAATTGGGGTTGCTTTGCGAGAACGACTAGAAACCTTATCGCCAGCAGTAACACCATATTCAGACTGCAATAAGTTGTTGAGTGCGCCACGTATGTCGGTAGTACCAAATACTTGCTGTACTGCTTGTTCATTGTCGCCAAATGGTGATTGCGTTTGTGGTGCTGGTTGTGAAATTGGTTTTTGTGGTTGGGTCATTGGTTGTTGTGCGCGTTCTTCAAGCAACATCTTAGCTCTGTCGCGCAAGCTGGGTACACCCATTGCACCTTCAACTACAGCTTTGTGTACTGTGTTTTCATAGCCCAACTTCTTAGCGTATATATCAGCACGTTCCACATCCCATTGTTTACGCAATCCCTGAAACTCTGGGTCAAATCCCTTGGGGATAATCACAGCATCTTCACTAGCTTGGATTGTGGGAACATCTACAGTTGGGTCTACAATGATTGGCTGACCTTGCCACTTAACACCAGTGCCAGTACCAGAGTCCACCATTGTTGATTCCCATTTATTACCACTTTCACGAGGTCTTAGCTTGTACTCATACTTGCTTCCCTGAACGATTTCATTACGGCTAACCTGTGGTCTACCTAGTTTTTCTGCCATCTCGTTTATTTGCTTGGGATATTCAGGTGCAATGGAATAACCCGGTGGTAGGTGCAAGTATTCGCGTTTTGCGCTGCTTTGTAGGAATTGATTTAACTCCATCTGACTACGCAAGTCAGGATTACCTGAAAAGTTCAGGACATCGCCTTTCTGCTTGACTTCAAAACCTAAGTCTTGCAAACGAGAAACTTTATCTGCCAATGAATCACCGGGAGTACCAGCTAAATTGATGCTACCCATTACTTGTTGAGTTGGATAATCAGGTACACCTTTGTAAGTTTCTTGAAGATTGCGATTAATAATTTCAACCTCTGATTGATATCCTTGTGCAGCAGACTCTATTTTAGCTAGATCTAAATTAGACATTCCGCGACTAGCACTAATCGGAAAGCCTTGATCATCACGCATTACATTGCCGGAAGTATCGCGCATTGTTGATGCTTTCCATTGTTGGTCTACGCGATTAGCTTGAACTGCTAACTGGTTGTGTAAATCTTGAGCGTCCATGCCTTCTGGTAGCCCAACCATTTGTAATACACTGCGATCTATTTCTTTGCCGCCACCACCTTTATAATCTTTGTTTGTGGTGCGTCCTAATTGTTGCTCATTTAACCAAACACTTTTCTCCTCAGTCATCATTTTCCCTTTTGGGTTTTTCAACCAAACTTTATCAACTTCAGAGAAAGTTGGCCCCATTGATAGCGGCTTATCACCGTATGGAGTATTAACACTCCAGCCAGGATTAAGAGCTTTATGTACTTCGTTCTCTTGTAGGAATACACCTTCCTTGGTTGGGTGCGGAATTTTAGGAGTAATACTAACAACGTTGTAAGTCCCTTCCTTGGGAGCTATACCCAGAAACTCATTCAAGGATTCGCGTTTAACTTGGTTAGCTGGAGGAACAACAATATCACGCTCGTCAAAATTAAGTACGCGATCGGTAACATCTTTGCTTGGTAGCATTGGGCTAGTGCGTGTTGTCCACTGTGGCGCAGAACTAAGCAAGTCACTATCTGGCATTGACTGAGCTAACTCTTGCTGAATTTCATAAAGTGGACGGGTAGTAGATTTGTTTTGGTAGTTGGGAGTAGTAGCGTCAATTATCTGGTTAATGCTGCTACTTAAGGATTCGCGTTGTCCAGTAGTACGCCAAGTTGGGATGACTTCACCTAGTTGTTGCTTGCGAATAGTTCCCGGTGCTGGTGCTTGATACTCAGGTGTATGGGTAATAGAGGTTTCCATATACCGATTACTACCGGGAATGGGTTGCTGATTGATGTAGTGTTGATTAATAAACATCTTGTCAGTAACTTCAACGCCAGGAATTAACCCTTTAGTTGGATCGATTTTTGTTTGGTCAGCAATTGGAACTAAGCTATGACTTTGTTGACGAACAATGTAAGGACTGCCATACGCTTCATCTAAAGCACCAGTAGCAGAGTCAATTGTGCGATCGCCATTAGCAGCTATCACAACTTTTGGTAAGTCTTGATCCATAATTTCCGCGGCTGTCATTGGCTTGCCTTCTCGGTTGAGCATCACATCTTTATGAGGGCTACCCCATTTATCATCAATGCTGTTTTGCCTTGCTTCAATTTCTGCAAGGGTTTCATTCAAACCAATGAGTGCTGGCTTATCCTCAATTCGACGCTTACCAGATAACGGTGTACTTTCAGCAGTCATAGGCCAAAGAGTTGATCTGCCATCATCGGTTTTATGCCACATGAGTTCCATTGATGGATAGTTGCCTTTATCTTCATGGGCTAAAGAAACAGGCCAAGGGTTACTGTACTCAAGCATCCTTTGTTTCCTTTCAGGAAAATTAGGTAATGGATGAGGTACAACTTTAATATCGTGAGTGTCCATGAATGGTTCACCAAACATGGGAACCTCTGTAGTATTAACGCGAGGTTTAAATTCTTTATTATCAACACGACGACTCCAGTAAACTTTAGGGACATTATCTTCAATTGCCATTGTTACTTTGTAATCTGGATTAGCTGTTCTTGCTGAATCTACCGCGGCTTTCATGTCAGAGAAATTATTGCCAGGAAATTGAGCAAAACCACCACGACCTAAACGTTTAGACCTAACTTTAATTGCATTAGATAACTGGTTAGGATCAGAAACATTAATGCCAGTACTGGGAATATCGTAGTTAGTTATTCCTCCTGGTGTGTTGCGTTGTGTGTAAGTTTCACCAGCCATCTTTGCAACTTGAAGAAAATCATCAAGTTTATTTAGGCGATCGGCTGTTGGTGCTTCCTTAAAATAAGTTGGTGTACCAGTTCCATATACCGGATTAACTGGTATTGGTTCCCCTTGTCCTACTTGCCCTACCATTAAGTCAACTGTAGGTTGAACAGTAGAAGAACCAATAAGCTGTGACCCTGCCGTAGTAGGTTGTCTGTCGGGGAATAAATCACGATTATTGAACACCCGCATATTAGCTTCGGTTTGTGGAGAATCAAACTGAATTGATGAAGGTTTGGGGTTGTGTGCGGGCATTGGTGCATTGCGTTGACCAGTACTCAAATTAATACCAGTTTGTTGTGTTTGTTGTTGTGGTGTCTGTACTTGAGCCTTAGCAAGCACAATTGGGCTATCCTCACCCAAGTACTCATATTGAAACGCTGAACCTGGGCCATGCTTGTCAAATAAACGCTGCATAGTAGGTACGTCCCAACCTTCAAGCTGAGACATCCTATCAACCCAAGCATTACCATACTTGTCTGTTAGTTGCTGAGGATTGATGTTATAACCCACTTGTCCGGTGCGATTGGGTATAGCACGAGCTAACAATGCTCCTTGATTGTCTGCAAATTTAACAACGTCACCAGCATTAAGCTGATTAATTTGATTGATGTCGCTGCTGTTCCAACGAGTTGTGTTAGTACGCATCCCTTTACGAATAGCGTCCATTGTATTGGTAACACCAGCATCAACCAATTCTTGGCGCATGGTTAACGGCACATTACCATAGTTCTGACCATGCCGAAACTTCATCGCAAAACTAGGAATTACTATAGCCATATCATTTACAGTATTTTGTTTGTTGTTTACTGTATTTAGTTTACGGCTAGGGCTAGATTGATTGTTGGACATGGAAATAACCTCAATTGAATGTAGTTATGTTGAATGTAGTTAATGAAAAACCCCAAGCAAAATACCTGGGGTTAATGTTGTGCTTAAGATAATTAGCTGTTGATTGCTAACCAGTTTTCAATTTTGACAATCATGTCAGCTTTTTTATCTTTTTTAGTGATGTGCGGGGAAGCCGTTTGATTGTCGCTTAAAGATTTGGCGTAAGCGTAAAGTTGTTCTTTGGTCATTGCTTTAAGCTGACCGCGAGTTTTGATTTCCCATTGAGTAGCTTTAACAACTTCAATTACCTCAGCTTCAATTTCAGTATCAACACCCAAGGTTAAATCTTCAGGTTCTTCAATTTCAACAACTGGTTCTGCATAACCAGTAAATTGTTCAACTACTTTTGTTACTGGTGTTGCTGGTTGTGCAATTACTTTAACTTCTGCAACTGGTGTAACTGTTTCTACTGCACGCAAGTATTCCCAAGATTTACCACGATTGAATTGGTTGTGATGTGGATAGGTCTTAAGTAAGCGTTCATATTCATTATGCGAAGTTACAACCCACATGGTTAGATAGCCATTGCCTAAATGCTTAGTCCAGATAACTTCAACACTAGACAACCAATGCTGAAAACTTTTTAATCTAGCCCATGCAGCAGGAACAAATAAACGACCAGTAAGTACGCCAGTTTGATAATGTTTAAGCAACATAAACTGTGGCATTTCTGTAGCAAGGCGAGGAGATAACTTAACTGTGGGAAATTGTTGTAAGTAAGCGTTCATGGTAAACCTCAATTGAATGTAGTAAACAACTTTCCAATGACAGTCCAGGGAATCTCCGTTAGGAGTTCCCGGCTGTACTAGACAAGAAAATTTGTGTGGAATTATCTACGCATCCCACACAGAAAAACTAACTGAAATTAATCCCACCAAAAACGGTAAATAAATTCACGCTGGTCATTGTTGGTAATCCAGTATTCATCAGCTTTCATGAATTGAGCGATGTTTTTTAATTCTGCTTCTAGTTTTTCGTAGTTAAAATTTTTGGGCATATAAGCTTTCCGAATTTGTAAATACAAAACTGTAGAACCTTCAACTCCGATAAGAAAGTGATGATGAACTCTTCCATTGTTAGGGTTAGGAGTTCCGTAGTCGGTATTTCCAAAATCAATAACTGGGATTGTTTTATTGATTTGGCATACTCCGGCATTAACTTGATCTGGGTTAAAGTCGTTATAAGCATCTAGTTGAGGTAGAATACTTTCTAGTTGTGCGGGAGTAATTTGTATTTGACATTCCCGAACGCTATTGTAAACAACTACAATCGCAGAATTTAATAATTCGTTATCCATGATTTATTCTCCAAGTAAATGTGTGTAGACAAAACAAAACCCAGTACCAGATTAGTAATACTGGGTTAATAATTAGATTGTTAGCTAGTGCTAAAACCCATAGGGATCTTCATCACTAGATTTATTTTTGTCAAGTCTGTCAAACCGTGCAGAGTTTAATTGGTACACTTCATTTAGTGTTGTTAGTTTTTGACACAAATCCAGTAAATTTCCAACAGATTGATTTTCCAACTTAGACATTAACCCTGCACGAACAGCTTTACCGTCATGCTTGATGCTATTAGCTTTGTTCTGGAAGTACAGATTTTTTTCCAGCAAATCAACTGCTGTGTACAGTAATGCTTTCTTTGCACGATTAGGGTCAATACCTAAATCAACTAAACTAATTCCAGCCATGTGTGTTATCCTTTGGATTAAATAAACAAATGAACGATAATGGAAAAGAAAAACCATTTTGTAACGGTTTATCTAAAAAATGGGGCTGAAAAACAAATACCTGTTTCCGAAATAGAAACCTATCTTACAAAAAAAATAGATGAAACAGAATTGCGTTATGAGCCTCCAAAGTGCTATGCTCCTTAGATAAGTTCAATCACCTGATTAACTAACCCTGAAGGAATCTCCGTTAGGAGTTCCACCAGGGTATAAAGATTTTACCAAGCTAATAGATTAGACAACAGTTACCAACCTAATCCAAAGCCGTCATCGTAATAGCGATCGCCTTGCCAATTGGTTGTATCTAGGCAGCTATCAAACAAATCTTTTTCAGCTAACCATTCTTGATAGTCGCGTTCGATTTGTTCCAGTTCATCTGGGCTAAGTTCATCAACTGGATAACCGCACTCAGCATCAAATAAATCTAGTGCAAGTTGGTCATCTGAAATAGCAATGCTGTCAATATCTGTAAATGGTAGCCAATCAAATTGTGTACTAGATACAGAATTGTTGGAAATGTTTAAGTTATCCATGCTATACTTAAAACCTCAATTGAATGTAGTAATTAATGGGAGAGTTAGCAAGAAAGACTCTCCCATTTGTTTTATGTGTTAAGGATTGTGGCTAGCAGTGTACTCAGCTACGTCAGCCCGTGTGACTTTACCTGCAAGCTGTTCAATTAATTGCTCGTTGGTAGTCCGAGAGTTATGACTGATTCGGTGTTTAACTGCCATTGCCTTGAGGAATGCTTTGCCTTTACCTCGTACTGCTGCCACTGCTTTTAGTTGCATCTGGTTGAGGATTGGATTAGCATCTGTAGTTTCAGGGTCGATGTAAGGTTCTTCATTTACATCAGCTTCGGCAACAGGTTGAATGGTGTCATCTACGATAGATGTTTCTTCAACTGGTATTGTGCTTGCTGGTGTATCTTTTTGAGCATTAGTTGATTCTGCTTTGCTTTCCACAGCTTGTAATTGCGGGGTGCTGGCAGATACTTCAAATTGTGATACGACGACTTCACGGAATTGATTAAGCTCGTCAGGGCATACAGAGTTGACGAGGTTAATTGCGGTTTGTAGTTGAGACACTGCTGATTCCATTGCTGCTTCCACGCTACCCACTTTCTGAGCGTGGGATTGCAACTGTGAAATCTGATTCTGTAGTTGTTCGATCTGTGCTTGATAACCATTGATGATTGAGTTAATTTCATCTAGACGGTGTTGTAATAGCATTGTGCTATCTCCTTTGCCGGGAATGTGTAGAGTGTTGTCCGGCTAATGTTTTGGGGAGACTCGAACTCCCCTGTAAGCCTGGTTACTTGATGCCGTTAGCGTATTGTGATGTATGTAGTCTTAACAGTTTTCATCCGATTGTCCAGGGAATCCACGTAGTGGTTCCCGGCAATACAAAGCGCTAGAGTTAGATTTTCTTAAGTTCAATCGCACGACTACGAACCCATGTAGTTAATACGAAGCCAGTACCGCAATACTGATACTTTGCCCACCTTGGTATATGCCCAAGCTTTAAATATTTGACATGAGCAGCATACATTACAGATTGTCCTTTGTGTCCGAAGGGTAAGCGAATGTCGTAAGACTTCAGCCACTTAACAAAGTTGTGCTGTTGGGATTGTTCTTCAACTTCAGCTAGTTGCTTTTTGAGAACAAGAAGGCGATCGATTGTTTGGTCAAATTGTGTAGAGTGTGCCATAATAAAGTCTGAAGATTTACAAAAGTATTGTTGAATTCCCTAAGACCCACTAAGTTTTAGGGAATTTGTTTTGCTTAGCTTTCATTGCACCATCCAGGGAATCTCCGTTAGGAGTTCCCGGTGGTACATAACGGTAGGAATTTCGCTACGCTAGATATTTGCTATTTCTAATAGTACCAAATACAGTACACTAATTAAAGTAGTATTGTAGATAGTACAACCATAGCCATGACTACCATTGCAGAGTTTAGATTTCCCCTGCCCCCTTGCCTTAACGAACAGATTAATATTGCACGCAATAACCGATATGGCAGTGCTAAGGAAAAGGAGAAGTGGACTAATGATATAGCAGCATTAGCCAAAAAGCAGAACCAGTCTAGCTATCCTGGTAAGGTGTGGATGCAGTTTATCTATTACTTAAAAAACTCTAGACGTGACCCTGACAATGTGAGTGCAAGTAGAAAATATATCCTTGATGGATTAGTTCAGGCTGGCATTATTGTTAACGACAACTTGCAAATAATTCAATCACCAATTATCGAAAGCTTTGTTGTGAGTGAACCTGGGAGGAATAACGCAAAGCGGAAAACTAAATCACAATTAAATTCAGTAGCACCCAATGAAACTGATGAACCGCTACGCGACAAAATAAAAATCTTGACTGATGAAGTGGTGGTCAAGATTTGTGATGAGTGTATTTATCTGGTGGGTTAACCGTCCCCCTGCCCGTTGGCAACCTGCGAGATAGGAGGGAAGTGCGATCGGGATTACTCGTAAATAAATCATCGTAGGGCTTGAACTTCTCAGGGTCACGTCTGCAAATCCCTACGATAACTCCCCACTCTCTAGCAGTACCAGGCATAAGGGAAACAACGCGATCGCCTACTGCAAAAATTTGACTGCTCCAGATGTCAGACTGAGTGAGGTAGATTGTGCCATCTAGGATTACTTGCACAGCACCATCGGGTAATGTAGTGGCAGGTGTGGTGTTAGGCATAAATGGGCTGTCCTCTCCAGTTGTAATCAACGATTAGGTTAGTCGCATTGTTCCAATGGGGGTTATCATCGCCGGGTAACTCAAGGTATTTAACTTCGGCCTTGTCCTGTTCCAACCAGTTGATTGATTCTGCGTAGGACTTATAAAAGCGATCGCGTTTTTCTTCTAGGGTTAGCTGCTCTATGCCAAAGCTTAGGCGGAACCAATCTTCTAGTCCTACATCAACAATGGCATTCAACAAAGCCAAGGCTAAAGGCTTATCTTTTGATGCAGCAAATATTGCTAACTTGCGAAAATCCTGAAGGCTTAAAGTCTCGCTTCTGGTAGAACCTCTACCGTTATCTATTTCCACTGACTGACTGTAACCTGTGAAACCCGCACTCTGTAAAGCTTCTAGCTGTTTTGGAGTAGCAGACTGTAACCTGCTCAAATAGTTTTTAGCAAAACCTAAAGCCGTACTTGCACTAACCTTACCTACTCTAAACTCACCATCAGGCAACAAGTAGCCTTCGACTTCTACACCCTCGCAGAATTTAACCGTTGCGCGTTGTGCTTTAATAGTCGTATGGGTGTTATCCATTATGGTTAATTTCCTTTAGAAAGTACATTTTCACCCACCAAGCAAACAGTCAAAGCTTGGTGGGTATTTTAATTCTACATATTAATTACTAAATACAATACTTAATAAAAATCTCCTGCTACACAGGGAGGAGGTTAGCAGGAGATATTATGTTTCAACCAAGTAGTAATGAAATGAGCTATTGTCGTTCCAGTATCAGCACGCCTGACCTACAAACCTCACCTTGAGAATTGCATTGATACTAAGTATAGTACAAGTTTGTCAAAATAAAAACCCCAGTTACTTTATAAAACTGGGGTTTGACTTGGAATGGCTAATGCTCGCTTGTGATATCTGGCTCTTGGCTCTTTCCCGTTTAGTTAGGACGTTTCGGTATAGAATTTCTGTATAAGCTTTCTGGTATTTAGTATAGCAGCACATGATCAAAAACGATACATGGATTAAAGAAAAAGCTGAACAGGGAATGATTACCCCATTCTGCAATAGAACACTGGCTAAGGTTAAATTTAAGGATTAATAATATGGCAGCAGTAGCACCAAACACTCAACCGATATTCATTCGCTCTATATTCCACTGGGGAGAACTGATTACTAACCAAGTAATTGCAGGAGGGAACCCAGTAGTTACAACCCCAGTACTACTTGGTACAGCCGGAGAAAATGGCGCATTGATAGAGACAATCGAATGTATCCAAATGCCTAGTGCAGGGTCAGGAACGCTTTACTTTTGGACTAAGAATGATGACCTGGAATATAAATTGATTGTTGCTCCAGTAACTCTCAGTGGAACTAAAACCGTAGTAACCCTGCCACGGCTTCTTGCTCCATTTAGGACTGGAGCTAGTGCAGATTACGCAGCAGGTTTGCGGTTGGAACCTGGAGAGAATTTATATGTAGGTGCAGAAGCTACGCTAACAGGACTAGGCTGGTGGGTTCACGCATGGGGAGGAAACTATTAATATGGAACCATTATCTAAACCAGAATCTGAATCAAAACAACCCGTTGCTTTTGCGGTACGCAATGGATGTGAGAATGCAATAGACGCTGGTGGTGCCGAGATTTATATAGTGCCAGATCAACCTGTAACGGTAAAAGCTTTTTACAACCACAAAGAACTAGCTGCATGGTTAGTTCGGTATGGTGCCAATGCAGAAACAACAAAGGAAGCAGACGTAATTGTTACGTGCGAAGGAGATATTACAGATGGCACGTAAAAACTGGCAATCTCACGGTGATGATTTTAAACGTGGTATTGGCAAGCTAAGTAACAAACAAGTTGATACCCGGATGAGTTTTTACGAACGTAGTCCTGGGATATTTAATCAACGTGGTGAGCCTTGGGATTCTGTAATACCAGATTTTGATATTCCACCATTTAAAGATGAATCTCACCCACCAGAATGTAAGCCATGCGATCCAAATATTAGCGATGACCCGTATGAGGAATCGTTACCTACGGAAGCAGGA
>DATNQK010000179.1:0-7345 GCA_036704065.1 Stenomitos sp. | reverse complement strand
CAGGATGAGCTGGACAAGGGCGAGATCACGTTTGCCGAACTGTGGCAGGAGAATCTGCTCCACTTGGAGCGCATGGTAGCAGCGGTATGGGATCTGCCAGTAAAGCTCGGTGTTCAGGTTTGACACAGGCGATCGCGTTGGGTTGAGTGTCGAATTGAGGTACAGTCCAGTCTTAAGTCCTGCTGGAGTGCTGATATTAAGGTGGCTCGGACTGTAATTGCAGTGGTTTGAGAAAGTGTTGTGTGGCGCGAATGTCGGAAGGCCTATCACCACCTGTTCCGGGAATTATAAAGATGATTCAAGCTGATTAATGGTGTATGCCCCACCCCAACCTATGGCACGTTTCGCAAACACTTTTCCTCATCCCTGCCCTAAAATCTCTGGTTACACGTGCGCTGAGCAACTCTATCTAGGGAGTCGCACAGCGGTCTACCGAGCTGTGCAAACAACAACTCAGCGTCCAGTGGTGATTAAGGTGCTGCGGCGGAACCATCCCAGCTTTGGTGAAATTCAACTTTCGATTGTTCATTAGCAATTAGTTTGGGCATTCTTAGCTGTTTCGCGGCATAGTGTATCGACTAGCTTTAACAATACTGGAATTCTATTTTGTCCATACATTTTTAGAATATTATTCTTTGCCTCTTCAATATCTATCCCAATACTTGTAATAAATAATGGATTCTTGCTATTCCCACGAAATATCTTTGTTCGTTCATTAATTTTCATGAATGACTTTTTTGCAACACCAATTATTTGTGATTTTCCTTCAATAGCTTTATAAAGATGCTCACCAAGCCCAGGAGTTCCTTGATCATTAAGTGTTACATACCCATCAATTACAATAATTTCTGGGTTCAAAGAACTTTCATCTAGTAGTTTTAAAATGCATGGTAATTCTCTTTTGTAGAATTGACCAGGTTCATAGTCCACTATGTTATTTAAAACAGCATAGTATTTACCACTTGGTTCTTTGTCGCTCCAGTTATTGAAAGAAACAGCAGAAACAAATCCTTGGTCATCTGTGTAATGAACATCTATAGCAAGAATCATTGCGCTAAATCTTCGGAGCCCTATAACTCATCAACCTAGTTCTTAACTATTGCATATGATAAATCACAGTCTAATGGTTATGTTAGAAGATAACAAATTACTTTTTTAATAAAATAAAAAGCTATTAAATTTTATTGAAACATTATTCTGATTTGTGTCTTTCTGGATGGCTGGAAGATTTATCAGAATTACCACATTTCACCACGAACCCTAATTGGTTCTAACAAATCCAATTCTGCTGTATAGAGACAGTACACATCCGGGTAAAGAGTGCTGAACTCGACATAGGCATAAGTTGGTTGAGAAGGATCTTCAACTGTAATTGAGTGAATAATGGGCAACCGTCGCTCATCGTGCAAGACGCTGAAGTCGGCGGTTGCGGTTTTCATGGGTATTCTAGCCCCATAGATAAAGTTTTCAATTCTTTGTTCAACGGTGTTCAGATTTCTTGTCAGAAATTCGATGTGCTTGCGAAGGGCTTCTACTGGTCGATCTCCATCAGAGGCGAGGTAGAGTTCGACTGCGTATTCCTCTCCTCTCAGTGCTCTTGCAGACCATCGACCGTCATCTAACAGTGTCCAGTCAAAATGGGTCATGCGAGCCACCTTGTGTTTGGTCAACAAATTCACTTTATCAATTATCGAGAGAAGTTGACGGATGCCTAATGATTCCCGTTTCGCTCCTCCCTAGCTGCTCCTACCAAATGTTCCACCAACGCATGACTTCTGTTGCCTCTGCTAAATGTTGCTAATAAGGTTGCAGTGACAGTGATTGTATTTCTTTGCCAATGGGCTGCTGGTTAACATTTTCTGGGGTTTTTTTGGCGTTAACAAAGCACCGTTCTATTAGGCTCCAAGCACCAACTGCACTTGCCTAAGCGATCTCACTTCCAACGGCAGGGGCTCCGGCTGCTCGCACACCCCTGCACAATACTTTTGGTACGTGCATCGCTTGCAATGATCACCCGTGTTTGGCTCCCATTCTTGATCGCTGCGCAACCGCAACGCTAAAGCAGAAATCAGCGATCGCACTTGTTCCTCATGCTCTGGGGTTACATCGAAACTGTGTTTTTCTCCTGAGCGCAGGAAAATGAGGGTTAATCGTTTGAGCGATCGCCGATAGACCTGCTGAAGTGCTAGATAGTACAAGCCCAACTGCACATCAATGCCATCGGGAATCGTAGGGTTCTTTGTGGTCTTGTAATCGATGAGTTCCAATTCGCCGTCAATGTTATCTAGACGGTCATAGCGACCCGTTAAGGCAAACTCAATGTTTTCAAATTGAACCTTCGCAGCAATCCTTCCCTCTACTCCCACTGGCCGCTGCATTACTCCCACTGGAACAACAGAATCACAATAGTAGCGATAAAGGATATCTCGCCCTTCCGCCATCTGTGGCGCTGACAGTTTTGTAACACTCTGATTCCAGCACGATTCAAACCAATCCCATCCTGGCTTGTGCTCGTTGTAATGCCAATCTCGGTAGACGATCGCCAAAGCATGATGGAGTGCATTGCCTAGCTCGGTGGAACCAAAGGCAGCGGGTGTCTTCAGCTTGTGGTCATAGCGGAAACGATATTGCTGAGGACACTGCTTGTAGGTGACGAGCTTTGTAGCCGAGAGGGAGTATGTCATCGGCGCGACCACAATAATTTAGGGTACGGATTATCCTTGATGATAGCTCTTAGTCCAAGATGCACCGTCTTTAGTGATTTATCTTAGGGTCTGTATCAATCCTTTTAGACCCTAAATAATTGCCCTACGCTTAGAGTATGATTTTGCTTTTGTAGCCCCTAAAAATGCTACACCATCGCAGTCAAGCAAGTCCGAATCTGAGCTGTTTTCATTCTGTAGAAAGCTTGATTGCCGGAATCTATCGGCTACAATCCTCAAGATTCTATCGACAAACAAGCCATGAATAAAGCCAAACTCGTAGATGCGATCGCTGAAAGAGCAAACGTTACTAAAACAGAAGCGGATAACATCGGTTAGCTCAGGCGTTATGCTGCTTAGGCTGATGATGAGGTGGTATTTGAAGATTATCGATGAAAGGCTATGGGAAACCCTGTAAAGATTCGCAACGCTCGTCCTAGTGACTACAATTTCATCATTAGCGTTCTTGATGCATGGTGGGGAGGGCGACGAATGAGTAGTATGCTTCCCAGACTCTTCTTCACTCACTTCTGCGAAACAAGTTTTGTTGCAGAATCAGACAGCAAAATAATTGGGTTTTTAATCGGTTTTTTGTCACAGGCTCATTCAGAAGAAGCTTACATCCACTTTGTCGGGATTAATCCAGACTTCAGAAAACAAGGCGTAGGAAGTGCATTATATGGACAGTTTTTTCAAGTCGCTCAAGAACTTGGTCGTGCCCAAATTAAATGTGTTACTTCTCCAACCAATAAAAGTTCAATTGTCTATCATCTGCGTATGGGATTTGAGGCTGAACTGGGTGAGGCTCAAGAAAATGGTGTGCCGTATCATTTAGATTATGATGGTGCGGGAGAGCATCGTGTACTATTCGTCAAGCATCTGTAAGCGATCACTGCATAATAATCTGCTTGCACACCGACTATATCGAGATGGTTGGTTTAGAGCGAAATGCTCTAGCGGCGGGTGAAGCTGAACGTTAGACGAAATTCGGTTCTCCCATCTCTCAGTCTATGAAATCTAGTTTTTGATAATGGTCAGAAGTCGATTGGTGTGGATAGTTGCTGCTATTGGAACAGTGCTGAGTTTGTTAGTTCAGTACTGAGTTAGAGTAACTCTAGGATTGGAAAACTCACCAGAAACAATAACATTGTTACCAGGCGTATTACATTTGACTTATTTGCTACCATACCAAGTTTTCAGCTTTTCCACAAATACCAAGCAGCTAGTCATCCAGGTCAGCATCTGGTTGACTGACAAAAGTTGAATTTGAGCAACGGAGAGGCTTGCTGCGTGGTAGTTTCGGAGAATGAAGAGCGCAAGGGGGAGCCAGCGTTCTAAGCTTAGATACCACTCAAAACCAATGAACGCTGTGAAAAAAACTCCCCTCTCTACAATGCCTTGAGCGCTTGGCTGGGTCAATCGGTGCCCTGGGCACATCGGGGTCATTTGACGACATGTCTCTGGATGGTGGTGGCCTTGCTCCAGCGCGGGGAGGTTAGCCTAACGCGTTGGCTGCCCTATGTGCCGTGTCGAGGCGTGCAGGCTCAAAGCAAACAGCGCCGCTTAAGTCGGTGGTTGCACAACAGTCGTCTCAACATCCACCGTTTATACAAGCCGTTGATTCAGGCGGCGTTAGCGGATTGGGGTGAAGACTGCTTGTATCTGAGCTTAGATACCTCGCTGTTTTGGGATGAGTATTGCTTGGTACGCCTAGCGGTTGTGCATCGCGGTCGCGCATTGCCGGTGGTCTGGCGGGTACTCAAGCACCGCAGTGCCTCGGTCGCTTTCAGCGAGTACCGGGAGATGCTCCATCAAGCTGCGAACCGATTGCCCCAGGGGGTGAAGGTGGTCGTCCTCGCAGACCGGGGATTTATTCACACCGATGCCATGACCGCGATGACGACTCAGTTAGGGTGGCATTACCGGATCCGGGTGAAGCGCAATACTTGGATTTGGCGGGCGGGTCACGGGTGGTGCCAATTAAAGGACATTCATCTTCAGCGCGGGGAAGCATTGTGTTGGCACACCGTTAAGTTCCATAAAAGCGAGTGGTACGGCCCAGTGCATCTGGTCTTTGGCTACAACAACGTCAATGGTGAGTTTTGGGCTATCGTCAGCGATGAACCGACAAGGCTGCATACCTTTCACGAATACGGCTTGCGCTTTGACATTGAGGAGGCGTTTCTCGACGACCAATCCAATGGCTGGAATCTCCAAAAGTCCGAGATTCGCTCTGTCTGTGCCCTCTCTCGTCTCTGGTTCCTCGTGGCTGTCGCCACCCTGTATGTCACCGCCCAAGGCGTCGAGGTGATCACCGCTGGCAAACGTCGCTGGGTTGATCCCCATTGGTTTCGCGGCAATAGCTACTTTCGCATCGGTTGGGATTGGGTAAAAGCAGCTTTAGAGAATGGGTGGCAACTCATTCGTCATGTCCGTTTTACCCATAACCGCGATCCTGAACCCGCTATGGCATCTCGGAAACAGCATGACCTGCGCACCTACCGAATCGAGTTCAAAATACACACATACGCCTATCTCGCAGATTAGTTTTGTCAGTCAACCAGGGTCAGCATACTATCTATTTTGATTATTAGTGCATGCACCTTCTTTATTTCTTGGTTGCTCTCAAAGTCTGACAAAAAAATAATGAAGTCCTTGCAAATCGGAGTTGGATTACTACTAGCTGGAAGCGTTAGTAACACTGTAGAACGAATTCTCTTTGATGAAATATCTGTATTTATAGATATTCGACTATTCAAAACACCAATATTTAACCTTGCAGATGCATTTATAAATTTAGGACTGGTGATTTCAATTATTTCTATCCTATTTTTAGGACTGAAATTTACTGTTAGCCAATGGCAACGATGATAAATACAGTTTCTGCTTTAAAACAGGTGATTAAACTCGTTAAAATAAGCTTGTCATAATTATGTCTAGCGCGTGCACATGGAACGGAAGCAAACGCTACCAGTTATGATGCAAGTATTATTGCCGCTCGGTGACGCGCAATCCGTTGGACTGCTTCACATACTCATAGGGACGGTACAGCAAAGCAATCTATTGGGGGCAAAGATTAAGTTGCCATAAGGTCATCTGCAAGACATTTCTGTTAGTATTTTTGGAAAGCTATTGCGATTAAAGTACGAATGTCTAAAAAAGTAAGTATACTGATTAAGTAATTCAGCTTATACATGATAATTGAAACGCAGAATTTGGTTTTGAAACCAATCCTCAAGAGTGAACTTAACACACTTCATCAGATTTTTACTGATTCCCACGTCAGGAAGTATCTATGTGACGATCAAGTCCTTTCTTTGCAGCAGGTTGAAGAAATGCTCAAACAGAGCATAAAGCACTTTGAAGAAGAAGGATTCGGTCTTTGGCTTATCAAGACAAATAGTGAAAATGAGGTCATTGGATTTGTTGGTTTGTGGTATTTCTTTGATGAAGAACAGCCGCAGTTAATCTATGCTTTACTATCTAAAGCACTCAAAAAGGGCTACGCGACTGAGGCTTCAACCAAAGTACTAGAGTATTGTTTTGATGAGCTTGGTTATGAATATCTTGTAGCAAGTTGTGATCGAGCAAACATCAAGTCGCAAAAAGTAGCGGAAAGGCTGGGAATGAGGAAGGTAGAAGAAAAAATTGTGAATGGGAGTCCTATAGTGTTCTTTAGAGTTGAGAAGTTGTAGGAGTAACATAGCCCAACAACCGTGTTGGGCTATGTTACTCAGATTCTTAGTGCATTGTGAAGTTTTTTAGAAAACCGCTCAACACGAACGTTATGCTGTCTCAGTGAATGGCAAGGGCATCTATTTATTTAGAACGTTCACTGAATTCGCAACAAGCGATTCAGGTTACTAATATTTTGTCTATACACTGAAACCTGATTATTGAGAATAAAGAGCAGGTGCAATCCATGATGAGTAAGGAAGGGACAATCGCTAAGACAGAAGCAATTTTTAATGCTGCATCTGATTACTTTGACGCTCCAGCACTATCTTTTTGGAATCGTTTTGGTCAACAAACCATTGATCGGCTCTCGTTTCGTTCCGGCGATCGCGTTTTAGATGTTTGTTGTGGGACTGGTGCTTCTGCAATTCCAGCAGCAGTCAGGGTGGGTTCCACGGGACAGGTGCTGGGGATAGATCTTGCCGAATCTCTGCTTGAACTCGCACGTAACAAGTCACGGCAGCAAGGTCTTGAAAATATTGAGTTTCGATGTGGGGATTTTGAAAATCTGGGTCTACCCGACGAAAGTTTTGACGCGATAGTTTGTGTTTTCGGGATTTTCTTTGTTCCAGATATGGTAGCAGCAGTTCAAGAGCTTTGGCGGATGGTGCGTCCTGGCGGGAAACTCGCCATTACCTCTTGGGGAGAGAAAGTGTTTGAACCTGCGAATCAAATGTTCTGGCGTGCAATTGAGGCTGAACGCCCAGATTTGTGTAAAAAATTTACGCCGTGGGAACGGATTGTCGATCCGGCCTCACTACAATCACTACTAGAAGCAGGCGGCGCAAGCGATGTAGAGGTTTTCGCTGAGGCAGGTACTCATGAATTGGCTTCTCCAGAAGATTGGTGGACAATGATTTTGGGGGGCGGACACAGAGGTACAATCGACCAACTTGATTCGGTGGCAA
>DATNQK010000178.1:0-1923 GCA_036704065.1 Stenomitos sp. | reverse complement strand
AGGTGCGTTGATAGATGCCTTGCTTCGACTCGTCCATGCTCACGGCGGTGTGGTCTTAACCGATCAATCAGTGAGTAGAGTCTTGGTAGATGATGGTCGGGCCGTAGGGGTTGCCACCGCAAATGGCAAAGAATATCGGGCAAAACGAGGCGTCATTTCTAATATTGATGCAAAACGGTTATTTTTGAAGCTGATGGATTCAGGGGATGTGGATGCAGCCGATCCTTATCTGCGCGAAAGATTAGAGCGGCGAATTGTCAATAACAACGAAACGATCCTGAAAATTGACTGTGCGTTGTCAGAACCGTTGAAATTCGAGCACCATAACCATCGCGACGAATACTTAATTGGTTCTGTATTGATTGCCGACTCTATCCGTCAGGTAGAGATTGCACACTCTGAACCTGAAATTGGCAACATTCCCGATGCGGATCCTTCCTTATATGCAGTGATGCCAACTGCCCTCGATCCATCTATGGCTCCGCCTGGTATGCACACCCTTTGGATTGAGTTTTTTGCTCCCTACCAAATTGCGGGGGCAGATGGCAAAGGAATGAATGGCACAGGATGGACAGACGAGCTGAAAAACCAAGTAGCGGATTGCGTGCTTGATAAGTTGGCTGAATACTCGCCCAACCTCAAATCCTCTATCATTGCGCGTTCTGTAGAAAGCCCAGCAGAACTTGGAGAGCGTTTAGGGGCATATAAGGGCAACTATTACCATATCGATATGACCCTGGAGCAAATGGTTTTTTGGCGACCTTTGCCTGAGTTGGCAAACTATCGCGCTCCGATTGACGGACTCTACCTCACGGGGGCAGGGACTCATCCAGGGGGTTCGATTTCAGGTATGCCGGGACGTAACTGTGCCAAAGTGTTCTTAGATGCTCAGGTGTCTTTGAACCATGCCATTGCGGATATTGGTAAATCTATAAAATCGATGACGAAGCATTTGCTGGGCATTTAGTTGCTTCGCTCAAACATGACATCGACAAGGAACAGATTGACCCTATTTTTGTAGGCGATCGCAAGTTGGATAGTAAAGCACTGAACTAATGGAATGGTACGAGTCTTAATTATTGGTGGCAGTGGCCGCATTGGTAGCAGCATTGCGGAGGATCTGCTGAAATACACCGCTGTGGAGATCACGATTACAGGCCGCAACCTAACCACTGGCGCATCGGTCAGTAATCGTTTAGGGGAGAGGGTGAAATTTCTGGCGTTAGATCTCGATCAGCCTCAGGAAATTTCCCCTGCTGTTGCCGAAGCAGACCTTGTGATTGATACCGCAGGCCCTTTCTATCATCGTTCGCTAGCGGTACTGCAAGCTTGCATTGATCGGCGGGTCAACTACCTGGATGTGAGCGATGAGCGCGGTTTTACACAGCGGGCTTTGGGGTTGCACGAAGCGGCTCAAGCAGCCTCAATCACTGCCATTGTAAATACGGGCGTCTTTCCGGGCATTTCTAACAGTATGGCCCGTGAAGGGGTAGAGAACCTAGACACCTGCGACACCATTCACCTGAGCTATATCGTGGCTGGGTCGGGTGGGGCTGGGGTCACGGTGATGCGCACAACATTTATTGGTTTGCAGCGTCCCTTTAAGGCGTGGCTTAAGGGCAAGTGGCAGGAAGTAAAGCCCTACACAGCACCAGAGGTTTTAGACTTCCCACCTCCCTACGGGCGATCGCGGGTCTATTGGTACGACATGCCAGAAGCCTTCACCTTAGCGCAATCCTTTCCAGTCCAGTCTGTTTTTACTAAGTTTGGCATTACTCCAGGTTTTTATAACCATCTCACATGGATGGCAGCACACTTGTTCCCCTCTGCGTTGTTACAGCGTGGTTCAACCGTGGAATTTTTGGCTCAAGTCAGTCATGGCATGACCGATTTCACTGATCGCTATAGTGGAACTGGGGTAGC
>DATNQK010000177.1:0-10936 GCA_036704065.1 Stenomitos sp. | reverse complement strand
ACTTGTAAGGCCCTGTGCCGACAAACTCATTCGGCAAAAACTGGCCAGGGCCCTTCTTATAAGCCTTCGGAGAAACGGCTACCAGACCAGAGAAGGCGAGTAAGTTAGGAAAACCCACAAATGGCTTTTTCAGGGTGATGGTCAATTCATAAGGAGCGGTTGCCTCGATCTTCTTGACCGGATCGGCTAGCAACCCAGAAGGGTTACCCCCGTTTTCGATAAATCGCTGCAACGAAAAGGCCATTGCTTTGGCATCAAATGCTGTGCCGTCATGGAACTTGACGCCTTTGCGTAGTTCAATCGTGTAGGTCAGTCCATCGCCGCTGACTTTGGGCAGGGCCGTAGCCAATTTCGGCTTCAGTTTGCCAGTGCCCGTTTCGTAGTCGTAAAGGCGATCGCCTAGGTTATAGAGTAAGTTGCCAGAGAAAACCTCGTAGGCATCGGCTGGGTCAAGCGTTCTGTACTTAGACGTGGTTCCAATCACCACGCGATCGCTACCTGTCCCTCCGCCGGGTGGCGGTGTAGACCGACCACAAGCCGTCGTCAAAACAACACACAACCAAAAAAGACTGCCCACCCGCAGCGCATTACTATGACGTTGACGGAGGGTAGCACGGACGAGCTGTACCCATGAGAAGGGCAATTGGATCTTGAACAGTGTGGACAAGTGAAAAACGTCTCCAGCAATCACGATACGGCGAGGCAACCCTGATCCTTCAATAACCTGCATTGAACGATGTGCAGTTAAACCTCAGGAAAACTGCACATCGCCGCCCGCAAGGCTAGGAACAAACCATTAACCTACTGCCCTGTCATTGTATGCAGTCATGGGCGATAAATAAACCGATTTACAGTTGAATCCCTGAGCTCGGTTGACTCATAAACGCAAAAAAGGTTTCAGGTTTGCATACAATAGCATCCCTGAAACCAATCGTCAGCGGTATTTTGTTGAGAGAACCGCAATCAAAACCGAAATTGTGCTTAATGTGTTCGCATCGTATAGAGTCCCCGTACTGGACGTGCAGCAGAGGGCAGGGCAGCAGAAGCCAAGAGTACCGGATCTCGACCTACGGCCACGGCAAAGGAGGCATCACCCTGCTGGAAAATCACCACAGGTTCTGCACGATTCGTCATATCAATATCTTTCACGTAGAGGCGACCACCCGATAACGAATCGCCAATCCCAACAGTTCGACTCGTGGGTTCATCAGGCGCTTGCACAATGGCTTGAGGCGCACCTGCAACCACCACAACACCCGTGACTTTAACATCAGCAAGTTCTGGCTGTTTCGGCAAGGTTGGTAAATCGACCGTACCCGAAGAGCCACTAGTAGATCCAGTTGTCGCACCAGGTTTAGCCCCCGAGGCACCAGTCTTAGAATACGCATCGCCGATACGTTTTAAGAACTGATCGTAGCTCGTCGCCATCCGGTTGCCGACCTTCTCTTGCGTAGTACGGGCAGAGGATTGACCCGCAGACCCTGCAGCTGATCCTGAAGCTGCGGGGGCATTGCCACCGTCAACCTTAACAGGAACCAATAATCCAAAAGGGTCGTTGCGTCCACTCTTGATCACTCGAAGACGATCATCGGGATTGGTGGGTCGTGTTAAAGCAATCTTAGACGGCGCGTTAATCGTCGCTGGAACGGAAGGCTTAGGAAACGGCTGCTGAGAGGCAGCGGCTTGGGGAGACGGCTGTACATTTAAATTGCCGGAGGAATTATCCTCTCCACATCCGCCTGCCAGAGCAGATATCAGCAAAAGAGTCAGACACAAGGGTGCTCGATTAAACCACGCCTTCATTGGTATTCAGCCTCACCGTTACCTTTAATTACTTCGCTTCGAAACTTAACTGCCGCCCTGTACAAGTGGTATGGGTTCGGACAATTTGCGCTTTTGCCCATTTCTGAACTGAACTAGCATCTAACCCTCGCTAGGTGCTGTAGCGTCACTCCATGTTAACAATGGGTATAGCGATTTCGTCACCCCTATTCTTTAACTCGATACGTAAGCTACGCAATGAGTATGCAACCATGACTCGTCCAGACGGGAAAGTTTATATTCTTGGGTCTGGTCCAGGTTCGGTCAATTTCTTGACCGTTGCTGGAGAGGCATTGCTCTCCACAGCCGAGGTTGTAATTTATGATGCCCTGATTGACACAACATTATTAAGCCTGACGCCAAAAACTTGTATTCATATACTGGCAGGTAAGCGCGGACAAGGGCCTAGCGTCTCTCAAGCGGATATTAACCCGCTTTTGGTCCATTACTGTCAGCAAGGCAAACGAGTAGTGCGGCTCAAAAGCGGCGACCCCATGCTCTTCGGTCGCTCGGCATCGGAAGTTCAAGCATTGCAAGCGGCAGGTTGTGCGTTTGAAGTCTGGCCTGGGTTATCTTCTGCCCTTGCTGCACCTGTGCTAGCTGGCATTCCCCTCACAGATCCAGATTTAAGCCGTAGCGTAACTATCCTTAGCGCTCACGAGCCTTCTACCTTAAACTGGTCGGTTTTGGCTCAGTGCGAAACACTGGTGGTTCTCATGGGTGGACGATCGCTCCCCATCTTAACAACGATGCTGCAACAGCATGGAAAAGCAGCCGACACCCCTGTCGCAGTCATCCGTTGGGGAGGATGGCCACAACAGCAGGTCTGGAGCGCAACCTTAGACACCATTGTTGACCAAACCCAAGGTGAGTCTTTATCTCCCTCGGTTCTGGTGATTGGCGACGTTGTTCGCTTGCGGCAAACCCTCAACTTGCCCCCACTCCCCACTGTGCGCTTGTCTTGTACTCTACCCTCCTCTGTCGCTCCTATGGAACAGTCTGCTCTGCCGCTGCAAGGACGAACCGTCTTGGTTACACGCTCAGCCAACCAAAGTGAAGACTTCAGTCGTAGCTTGAAAGCGAAAGGTGCAACGGTTTTAGAAATGGCAGCCTTGGAAATTGGGCCACCGTCTAGTTGGTCGGATTTGGATGCTGCTTTAGCAGACCTTTCAACCTTTGACTGGTTGATTTTAACGTCGGCCAACGGTGTGCAATACACCCTAGAACGACTGCAACATCAAGGTAAAGATGCTAGAGCATTGGCAGGAATTAAGATTGCTGTAGTCGGTCGCAAAACTGCCGCAACCTTAAAGCAGTGGGGATTAATTCCCGACTTTATCCCGCCCGACTACATTGCCGATGCCTTGGTAGCGCATTTCCCAGAACCTTCACTGCAAGGAATACGCTGTCTGTTCCCAAGGGTTGAATCCGGGGGACGAGAAGTTCTGGTACAGGAGTTGAGTGCCAAAGGGGCAACGGTTGTTGAAGTTGCTGCCTACCAGTCTCAATGTCCGGCCCAGCTCAATCCCCAGATTTTAGAGGCGCTGCAAAGTCAAGCCATTGATGTGGCCACCTTTGCCAGTTCTAAAACAGTGCAGCATTTTGCTCAACTTTTACAACAAGGTACAGCCGATTTGCCCAACTTTGATTGGCGAACCTTATTGCAGTCAGTCAAACTTGCTTCCATTGGGCCGCAGACCTCTCAAGCCTGTGGTCAATACCTCGGTCGAGTCGATTTAGAAGCCCAAGAATACACCCTGGATGGGCTCATTGAAGCGATCGCCCAAGCTTATACTTCAGCCAATCCTTAAAAAATGAGGCAATCAGCCGCAGCACTTCGTGATTCACATCACAACACCCAAGTGATAGATATCACTGCTCATCGTTCATACTTCTGAGATCGTGTACATATACCTATTAGGTATTCGCACTAGCTCATTAGGATTGCTGTTGGGGCAGTCCTTTTTTATTGGACCGCAGCTCCTCTCCTGCAAGGGCGGTAGAGTTGCACAGCAGCGACTGACACGACAGAATGAGTGGATGCAACACTCTGAGCCTTCGAATTGCCCTACCATTGCGATCGCGCTCGATTCCTTTAAAGGCACCCTCACAGCAGCAGCAGCGGTTTCTGCCCTTGCCACTGGATTACGACAAACCTTACCCCAAGCACGCATCTTGCAATGGCCATTAGCAGATGGCGGCGAGGGAACGTTAGCAGCATTCCAAACCCTCTTAGAAGGCACGCTCCAGTATTTTGAGGTTGAAACTGCGGCAGGCATTCAAGAAACGGTGCCCGTTTACATCTGTCAAATGGGAGGACACTCAGCAGTTGTCATCGAAGTGGCCCAAGTTGTAGGGATTACAAACCCTCGTGCCATGCAATTGCCCATTACCCAACGCACCACCGTAGGGGTAGGGCAACTCATCCAATGTGCTTTGGATCAAGGCATCCAGCAAATTTACATTGGCCTCGGCGGCAGTTGCACCAATGAAGGAGGAGCCGGACTGTTAACGGCCTTAGGCGTTCAGTTACGAGATGCCAACGGGCGTTTACTGGCCCCGACCATTGAGGGGCTTTTGTCCTTAGCGGAGGTTGAAGCCTCCCATCTCGACCCCCGTCTTGCAGACAGCCATATTGTGCTGTTATCGGATGTCGCCAGTCCTCTATGCGGACCGCAAGGGGCAACCCATACCTTTGGCCCGCAAAAGGGATTAACAGAGGCCGCAGATCGCCATCGAATAGATGAAGCACTCGGACATTTTGCGACCCTTGCCCAAAGTGCCATGACAACCCTTCAGCGTCAGGCACCCGACCACTGTAGTCTCTTGCCCGGTGCGGGTGCGGCGGGTGGCCTGGGGTTTGCACTGCAACTGCTGGGCGCGAAGTACTGCTCTGGGGCACAGTTCATTGCAGAGTTGTTGAATTTACCGCACCATGTAAATCAGGTCGATTGGTTGATTACCGGAGAAGGTCGTAGCGATCGCCAAACCTTACAGGGTAAAGCACCCTGGGCACTAGCGCAGATGGGCCAGACAGCACATATTCCAGTCACACTGCTGTCAGGCGTCATCGCCCCGGAAGATCGAGCCGTTCTAGAACAGGCCTTTGGTCGAGATTGTTTGTCTCTGGCACCAGGAGACACCTGCTGTTTTCCGCCGTCCCTGGCTCCCTCAACCGAAGAGGATTGTCGCACCCATGCCTATGACTGGATGGTGAAAGCAGGCGCACAATTGGGGCACCGATGGCAAACTTCGTCTTATCCCTTTTCTTAATCCTATTGCAGCGTTATGTTAGGACCCTTTCAACAGAGCCAACTCCGCATTGAAATTGACGCAACGGCACCTCAACTCACCAAGGTTCTGTTAAGTACATCGCACCTGCGCTATTGGCTATTCCCGCAGCGTTTGCCCGACAACCTTCCCCTAGAGCTACATTCCGGCCTTGTTTTTACAGCTTGGATTGGCCCTGTATTTGTAGAGCACAAGGTTGACGAGTTAGGGCCAGATCTCCTGCGGCTGACGCTGAGCGGCGCAGTCGATGGCGTCCATGAATGGAGATGGGGAGAAGGCTGGGTGCAGTCCTGCTTAGAGGGAATCTCGCTAGTGCCCCTTCATTTGAGCAATACAGCGACACTACTGCGCTTAAAAACTTACCTATCGCTGGAACAGCGACTCCACGGCAAAGGAACACCTGCCACAGGTTAATTAGAGCTTCACAACAAAGACACTACAGGAAGCTTCACTCACCACCTGACTGCTAACTGAGCCCTTAAGGATGCGATTGACACCCGTTAAACCTCGGCTACCAAGCACGATCAACTGAGCTTGATAAATATTAGCGAGACGCACAATTTCTTCCGCTGGATCGCCATTGACAATTTCTAGCTCTGTTTTGCAAGGCAATTCAGCTTGATATTTCTG
Source organism: Stenomitos sp. (assembly GCA_036704065.1). Classification (GTDB taxonomy): domain Bacteria; phylum Cyanobacteriota; class Cyanobacteriia; order Thermosynechococcales; family Thermosynechococcaceae; genus JAAURS01. The sequence continues at coordinate 5,194 of DATNQK010000177.1, read as the reverse complement.
CAAAGATTTTTCGATGTGCCGAAACTGACCCAACGCTGGATCAACAAAGGGCAAATCGGCAGGTTGTTGCTCTAAATTCGTCTCCGATAGCGCCAAAACGTGGGCCAAAACAACGGTGGCGTTCGAGGCGAGCTTGAGCTGCAAAACGCACTGAATTACATAGTCTGCAAGGTCGGAGTCGTCCAGCGCTACCAGGACTCGATTAAACATACTCAGTCTCCCTTCCGGATACCATTACCCCTCTTCGACCTTACTATGGCTGCGTAAGTCTCGCCTTAGCGAGTTACGACTATTTACGAGTAAGGCGGCAAAGATCGAGTCCGAAAACGGACTGAATCACGGTGGGAAGGCAAACCTTCAGCATCTGCTAACACTTCAATGGCACTTGCCACCTTATGCAGAGCAGTGCTGGAATATTGAATCAAACTGGAATGCTTCATGAAGGTTTCAACCCCTAAAGCAGAGGCATAACGGGCCGATCCAGAGGTTGGCAAGGTATGGTTAGGGCCAGCCAGATAGTCCCCAACAGCTTCTGGGGTATCAGACCCCAAGAAGATGGCCCCTGCATGCCGAATATGTTCTAACAGCGCCCACGGATCGTCTACTTCTAGCTCTAAGTGTTCGGGTGCAAACTCGTTGGAAAGCTCCGCTGCCCGTTCCAAAGAATCCACCACAATCACAAGGCCGTAATGGGCGATCGCCTTTTCCGTCAGCGTGCGGCGCGGGTGGTGAACCAACTGTTCTTCGACTTCACGCACCACTTTTTCTGCCAACACAGAACTCGTGGTGATTAAAATAGCCGCCGCCAGCGGATCATGTTCCGCTTGGGCCAGCATATCAGTGGCAACATAAGTGGGGTTTGCCGCATGATCCGCAATAATCAAGACCTCCGAAGGCCCTGCCAAGGAATCAATTCCTACGGTGCCATAAACCAATTTTTTGGCCAAGGTGACATAGATATTGCCAGGGCCTGTAATCACATCAACCTTTGGAATTGTCTCTGTGCCAAAGGCCAAAGCAGCGATCGCCTGTGCTCCCCCTACACGGTAAATTTCTTGAATTCCTGCCTCTTGGGCTGCAACCAGAACTGCAGCATTAATTTGCTGATCAGCGCCAGGCGGAGTCATCATCACGGTGCGGGGCACCCCTGCCACGATGGCAGGCACAGCATTCATCAGTACCGTACTCGGATAGGCAGCGCGTCCTCCTGGCACATACAAACCCGCCCGATCAACGGGTGTGTAGCGCTTGCCTAACACAACCTGATCTTCGGCAAACTGCACCCAACTTTTAGGCTTGCGTTGCTCGTGGAATGCTTTGATTTGTCGATGTGCCAGTTGAATAGCGTCCAGCAGATCCTTGGACACTTGTTGGTAGGCAGCATCGAGCTCGGCACCACTGACCCGTAATGCACTGGGCTCAAGGGTGACATGATCGAACTCAGCCGTGTAATGCACCAGGGCTCGATCACCCTGACGCCTCACATTTTGAATGATTTCGCGGACAGTCGCTTCCTTATGAACTACCTGCTCATCATGGATGCGATCGCAAATGCGCTGGAGTTCAGCCTTTGCCTCAGAGGTCTGTGTAATGGTTCGCAGCATGAGTATGGACAACCAATGGTAAGTCTTAGGTCAGGAGTACTGTCAAAGCGATAGCACTAGATTAACGTCTCGGCAGCAAAATTGCCTCTCTTCATTAGCTTAACGCGGATTTCCAAAAGGCAATACGTCTTTAAACAACAGGTGCTATCATGATGTATTGGGTGTTTATCATTCCTTGTAACCTTTTTGCCGAATACAAACTGTGGCTAACATCAAATCTGCAATCAAACGCATTCAAATCTCCGAGCGCAATCGTCTCAGGAACAAATCCTACAAAACTGCTGTTAAAACACTGATGAAGAAGTACTTTGACGCAGTGCATCAATATGCTGCTGAACCAACGCCAGAGCGCATGACTGTTGTGCAGGAACGGATGTCGTTGGCTTACAGCAAAATTGATAAGGCTGTTAAGCGGGGCGTATTACACACTAACACTGGTGCTCGTAAAAAAGCTCGAATCGCTCGTGTGCTCAAGCAAAGCGTAAACTCAGCCGCCTAGCACCTGTGTTTTGTTGCCCCGCTTCTGCTTCGGTGAACAGCAACAAAGCGACTGATCTATTCAGGGTGCTTTGTTTTTAATCCTCAGAGCAACATGCATTTGATAGATACCCACGTTCACCTGAACTTCGAGACCTTTGAACCTGATCTAGATGCCGTAGCGCAGCGCTGGCGAGATGCCGGCGTTGTGCAACTTGTGCATTCTTGCGTAACTCCCAGTGAGTTTCCTGCGATTCAAGCGTTGTCTCAGCGCTTCCCTGAACTGTTCTTTGCAGTAGGTCTACATCCTCTGGATGTATCAGAAGCATTGCCAGGATGGGAAGCCGATGTTCAGGCATGGGCAGCTTCAGATGCCAAAGTGGTCGCCATTGGCGAAACGGGCCTGGACTTTTACAAAGCCGACAACCGCGAACCACAAGTCGAGGCGTTCTGGGCTCATCTGCGCATCGCACAGCAACTGAATTTACCTGTCATTATTCATTGTCGCGATGCAGCTGAAACGATGGTAGATTGCCTCCACCAATTCTGGCAACAGCATGGTCCCGTCAAAGGAGTCATGCACTGCTGGGGTGGCACGGCAGATCAAGCCCAGTGGTTCATCGATTTGGGCTTTTACATCAGTTTTAGCGGGACAGTCACCTTTAAAAACGCAACTCAAATTCATGAGTCTGCCAAAATTGTTCCCTCTGAAAGATTGCTCATAGAAACCGACTGCCCCTTCCTGTCTCCTGTCCCCAAACGGGGTGAGCGTCGCAACGAGCCTGCCAACGTCTTATATGTTGCCCAACGGCTTGCCGAACTGCGCGGTTCTTCTCTCGAAGATTTGACCACGCAAACGACCCTCAATGCCCGTCAACTTTTTCAATTGCCTCAGCCCGCAGTTCAACCCCTCGCAAGGGTGTAGTCCGCTAGCGTTGCAGGTAAAGAACTGGTCAATGTTATGTCGAGGTAAACCTTAATCTTTGTATTGCTGAGTAGTCAGCTTGCATTAGCCTTCGTCGTAGTCCCTAATTTCTCAGATTCAATTCCACAAACCTACTTATTATTTGACACCTGCTGCGGCAAGATTTAGAATAGAATGTTCTATTCGCGCCGGGCGTGACCTCTAGAGGAGACGCATGACTAATCAGAACTATACCCAGCCCGCTTTCGCCTTACCAGATTTGGTTGAGATTCAGCGGCAGAGTTTTCGATGGTTTCTCGAAGAAGGACTGATTGAAGAATTAGAGAGTTTTTCGCCAATCACAGACTATACAGGTAAGATTGAGCTTCACTTCTTGGCCAAGGATTACAAGCTGAAGCGTCCTAAATATAGTGTGGATGAGGCCAAACGTCGGGACAGCACCTACGCTGTACAAATGTACGTACCGACACGCCTGATCAATAAAGAAACTGGAGAAATCAAAGAGCAGGAAGTCTTCATTGGGGACTTGCCCCTGATGACTGACCGCGGCACATTTATTATTAACGGTGCGGAACGAGTCATTGTCAACCAGATCGTTCGTAGCCCAGGGGTTTATTACAAGTCCGAAACAGATAAGAATGGCCGACGTACCTATAACGCGAGTCTGATCCCGAACCGAGGGGCTTGGCTTAAGTTTGAAACCGACAAGAACGACTTGGTTTGGGTTCGCATCGATAAGACCCGCAAACTTTCGGCCCAAGTGTTACTCAAGGCATTGGGATTGACCGATGGCGAAATCTTTGATCGTCTGCGTCACCCTGAGTATTACCAAAAGACCATTGAGAAAGAAGGTCAGTTTGGTGAAGAAGAGGCCTTATTAGAGCTATACCGGAAGCTACGTCCAGGCGAACCACCCACGGTTTCCGGCGGTCAACAACTGCTCGATTCTCGCTTCTTTGATCCGAAGCGGTACGATTTGGGCCGTGTCGGTCGCTATAAGCTGAACAAGAAGTTGCGCCTCAATACCGCTGAGAACATTCGGGTACTGACACCGGACGATATTTTGGCGGCGATTGACTACCTGATTAATTTGGAATTTGATATCGGTAGCGTGGACGATATCGACCACTTAGGCAACCGTCGTGTACGGTCTGTCGGTGAGTTGCTGCAGAATCAGGTTCGAGTCGGACTGAATCGCTTGGAGCGCATCATCAAAGAGCGGATGACCGTTTCGGATGTGGATGCGTTGACACCCGCCTCCTTGGTTAACCCCAAACCTTTGGTTGCCGCCATCAAGGAATTTTTCGGTTCCAGTCAACTGTCTCAGTTCATGGACCAAACCAACCCATTGGCTGAGTTAACCCACAAGCGTCGTCTCAGCGCACTCGGGCCAGGTGGCTTAACTCGGGAACGTGCTGGTTTTGCGGTTCGCGATATTCACCCTAGCCACTACGGGCGGATTTGTCCCATTGAAACACCGGAAGGTCCAAACGCAGGTCTAATTGGCTCTCTCGCCACCCATGCCCGAGTGAATGCCTACGGCTTTATCGAAACCCCCTCCTACCGTGTGGAAAACGGACGGGTACTGAAAGATCAAGCTCCGCTGTATATGACTGCGGATGAGGAAGACGATAAGCGGGTTGCACCGGGAGATATCCCGATGGACGAAAACGGATACATCCTCGGCGATGTGGTTCCTGTTCGCTATCGCCAAGACTTCACAACCACATCTCCCAGTGAGGTGGATTTCGTTGCTGTTTCTCCCGTACAGATCATTTCAGTGGCAACGTCGCTGATTCCCTTCCTAGAGCACGATGACGCCAACCGGGCCCTGATGGGATCGAACATGCAACGGCAGGCTGTACCATTGTTGCGTCCTGAACGGCCTCTGGTGGGTACTGGCCTAGAAGGCCAAGCCGCTCGCGACTCGGGGATGGTGATTATCAGCCGCGCCGATGGCGAAGTGACCTATGTCTCTGCCGATAAAATCCAGGTCAAGGATGATAATGGCAACGAGATTGCATACCCGCTGCAAAAATATCAACGCTCCAACCAAGATACCTGCTTGAATCAGCGGCCGATTGTATTTGTGGGCGATCGCGTCAAGAGTGGGCAAATCATTGCCGACGGTTCAGCCACCGAAGGTGGAGAACTGGCACTCGGACAAAACATTCTGGTCGCCTACATG
>DATNQK010000176.1:0-1793 GCA_036704065.1 Stenomitos sp. | reverse complement strand
GACGCGGGAAGTCTCGCGCGACAACGGCGCGAGACCGTGCAGTGAAGGGCGCTCCAAACGATCCGGACTAGAACCGTCCAAGCGTTGCGGAAGAAGAAGCACAAGGGAATAAACCTCATAAACTGCAACAACTAGGCAAGGAAAATAGGATAAAACGGATGAAGCAAGCTAAAAAAGGCTTTATGGCTATCTAGCTGATATTGTGAGACGCAACAGGCTACGGCAAAAAGTCAGGGCCAATTGGCTGTAGGTGTAAATTCTTAGCGACTGATTAGATGGAACAGCGGCGGCGAGGTGTTGGGGCAAGGCAGTGGGGTGTAGGGCCTTGGCTTAAAAAAGTCTAGATGATGTGGGCAGAGTTCTTGTCTGGAGCGTTAGAGTGCGCACCCTCCGGTTAAGGCGCGATCGCTGTTGTGGAAGTTGCGACTGTCGAATGGTTTGGCATCGATTCCAGGGTTGGGCGATCGCTAAAAATTCCAGAAGATTTTATCTGTTCTCTTCCTAGCATTGTTAAACTTTATCAGTTGCTCTGCAAATCCTGCGAGGCAAAAGGCGGGATACACTGCAAAAACCACCTCAACGGATTCCTAACGTATTCCTCAAAACGGGCTTCTCAATCTGCCTCAGCATCTTCATGGGGCCTCTAGCATCTAGTCGTCGATGCTGGCTGAGGTTCAACCGCAAGTGTTGTTGTTTTAAAGACATCTGTATATGAGCTATCTCGAAACCACGGCCCAATTCTATGCCGATGCAGCAGAAACACCCCAAGCCAATCTGTGTTGCGTCAGTACCCCACCCCTGCAACTGCCAGGACTTAACGTTCCTGCAATCATGCAACAAATGAATTATGGCTGTGGCACTACCGTGCATCCTGCTGAATTATTTGGCAGTCCAACGGTGTTGTATATCGGCGTAGGTGGCGGTTTAGAAGCACTGCAATTTGCCTACTTCGGTCGCAAACCTGGGGCTGTGATTGCAGTAGATCCGGTGCCAGAAATGCGCCAGGCAGCCCAGCGCAACTTAGCCTTGGCCGCCGATTGTAATGACTGGTTCGATCCGAGCTTTGTGCAAATCCTAGAAGGCGATGCCTTTAACTTGCCGATTGACGATGCCTCTGTGGATGTAGTGGCCCAAAACTGTTTGTTCAATATCTTTGAACGCGACGATTTACGGCGTGCCCTCGATGAAACACGCCGCGTATTGAAGCCTGGCGGACGCTTACTCATGAGTGATCCCATTACCACCCAGCCCATACCCACTCACTTACAACAAGACGAACGCATTCGGGCCATGTGCCTCTCTGGAGCCTTGTCCTATGACGACTATGTAAAAGTCATTGTGGAAGCAGGCTTTGGTCAGGTGGAAATCCGTGCCCGTCGTCCCTACCGTGTGTTAGATGCCAGCAGCTATGGTTTAGAAATACCTTTGTTGTTAGAAAGCTTGGATTCTGTGTCCTACAACGTCCCCATTCCAGCTGACGGGGCCTGTATCTTCACAGGTAAAACAGCAACCTACATTGGCTCAGCGTCTGAGTTTGACGATGGGGCAGGCAATCACTTACAACGCGGTCTACCTGCTGCCGTCTGCGACAAAACCGCAGCCCATCTTGGAACCGCTTATGCCCAAGATATTCTGGTCACAGATTCGACCTGGCATTACATGGGCGGTGGATGCTGTTAGTGGGTTAAGGGGGAATCTTGCAGACTTCTCAGGTCTGCGTCCGCACAGGGTAAATAGGCTTTGAAATCTATGACGCAATCTGTATTTGCAGCAGGGGCACATGATCCGCGTGT
>DATNQK010000175.1:0-2382 GCA_036704065.1 Stenomitos sp. | reverse complement strand
GTAGCCGTCATGGTTAGCACATGAGGATGCTGACCTTTTTGTTGCAAAAGTGCCCGCTGCTGGACGCCAAATCGGTGCTGCTCATCAATAACCACCAACCCCAGCCGTTGAAACTCAACCGATGCTTGGATCAGGGCATGGGTGCCAACCAGCAGTTGTAGCTCGCCTGTTTGCAGTTGCGATGCAATTTGACGCCGCTTGGCTGCCTTGGTAGACCCCGTCAGTAATTCAATCGGAAGCTGAAGCTGGTTAAACCATTCCACCATCTTGCGGTAGTGCTGCTCGGCGAGAACCTCCGTGGGGGCCATGATTGCAGTTTGATACCCCGACTGAATGGCCGCTAATGCAGCAATCACCCCTACGATGGTTTTACCCGAACCCACATCCCCTTGAACCAGACGATTCATCGGAGCGGGCTGCTCCAAGTCGCTAAGAATCTCTTGCACTACGCGCTGTTGCGCACCCGTAAGCTGAAACGGCATCAGGCGATAAAACCGCTCTAGCAATTCTCCCCGAGGATTGAGTACAGCGCTACGCTGGGTTTTTCGCTGATCTCGCCGCCGCTTAAGCATTCCCAGTTGCAGATAGAAAAACTCGTCGAAGACCAGCCGCCGCCGCGCTCGACTGAGCCAGTCGGAGGATTGCGGAAAGTGAACTTGGGCGATCGCCTGCGGAAGTGTGACTAACTCATACTGCTGTCGCAAGAACTCTGGCAAGGGTTCGTTCAACTGTTGAGCCGCAGGTAACGCAGCGACCACAGCACGTCGCACCAGTTCTGGCGGCACCCCTTCGGTGAGGGGATAAATCGGAACCACCCTCCCCATGTTGAGGGAATCAATAGAATCGCGCGTGTGCTGAAGCACCTCAATTTCGGGTTCTTCCAGGGTATAGCCATACTTATTGGTTTTGACCAACCCAGAGGCGGCGATCGCAGTACCGGGGGAATATTGCTGCTTTTGTTTTTCTTGCCAACCCCGATTACGGAAGCGCTCTCCTGCATAAAACCGACTCAGCCGCAGTTGCCCGGTTGAGTCCCCTACCGTGAGTTCAAAGATGGTCAGTTTTGGATTTTTGGGGCTACTGAAACAATTGCATCGGCGGACTGTGGCCACAATGGTCACTGTTTCGCCTGCTTCCAGATCCGAAATTTTGACCTGCCGCGCATAGTCGATATAGTCACGCGGATAGTAGAACAAGATGTCACGGACGGTATATAAGCCAAGCTTGGCAAGGCGATCAGCACTGTGGGGGCCAATTCCCTTGAGGTAGGTTAGGGATTGATCCAGACGTACCGAAGCTGCTGACTTCTCGCCTGTAATGGGCGATTTTGCTGCGGCCAAACGCACTTGAGGCGTAGCAGGGGGCTCGATTTGTTTGAGGTGTTCGCGTTGTACTTGATACAGCAACCGCCGCGTCTCTGCCACCAGATGTTGCCGTTGAGACAAGGGCAGTTCAGTATAGGTCTTGAATTTGGCGGCGATCGCCTGACATTTTGCTTGGGCAGGATCGGCGATCGCTGCGCCTTGGGCTTGGCTTAAATGGAGATGTAAAAACTCGCTAAACCGAAACTGATGTCCCTGCACATCACAGAAGCCGCGCTCTGCTTCTACCGACAAAGCCCGCTGTAGCCGTGTCCAATCTGGGGTAGTCTGGGTTCGTGCGGCAGCATTGTTCGGCGTAGCAGAGTAGGTCATTGGCCCATCGACCCTCCGGTTGTGGCATCCTCTGCAATCCAGGTGGCATTCCAGGCGGCGATCGCCTCAGCCACCAGTTGTTCTTCTTGCTTTTGGGCAAAACTTTGCTGCACCTGAGACAGTTTTTGCAGCAACGGGCGTAGCTTTTGTCGCCAGCCCATGAGTTCGGGGTCAGTAAATTCTAGGTCTCCCACTTGCAGGTATAAGGCGACAACAGGCTCAAGCCCATCTTCAGTCTCCTCGTCTGGGTCAATCAGAGCCTTGAGTAAATGGGGAGGATTAGTAACTGTCCGCCCAGCCGCTTCTGCCTTCACTGCCGTATCCAGCAATTTATCGAGCGACTTAATCTGCATCACCTGGCTATCTTGTAATTGGTGATTCAGTTGCCGCGAACTATCCTGAAACTGTTGCATGATGCCTTGTTCCAGGGTTTCCCAAGCCTGAAACAAGAGCGTTGGATCGGCACTGTCATTCAATTCAAAGTTCTGGATCGAGCGTTGCAGCTCCTGTAACGCCTCCACCAAGCGCGATCCAATTTGGCGAATATTTTGCTGCAATGTCATCCGAGCGGACACTGAAAGCTGCAAAAACGGCTCTGGGTAGACTTCCGTACACAAATGAAAGCTAGACACGACAATCTGTTTCTGCGCCGATTGCCCCAATCTCTCAATATATCTGTCTAGCACCT
>DATNQK010000174.1:0-2726 GCA_036704065.1 Stenomitos sp. | reverse complement strand
AGGGAATCGGTTTCGTTCAAAAGCTGATCGAGGTTGCCCTGTGCCACAATGCTGCCGCCGTGAATCCCCGCACCAGGGCCAATATCGACGAGGTGATCGGCAGTCCGAATGGTGTCTTCATCGTGCTCTACCACAATTAAGGTATTGCCCAAGTCCCGCAGTTTCGTCAGGGTGGCCAAAAGACGGTGGTTGTCGCGTTGATGCAGTCCAATACTGGGTTCGTCAAGCACATAGAGAACACCCGTTAACCCTGCGCCAATTTGGGTGGCAAGGCGAATGCGTTGGGCTTCGCCACCGGATAGGGTCATGGCTGTTCGATTCAGGGTGAGGTAATCGAGCCCCACATCCAGCAGGAACTTCAACCGTGCCTTAATTTCGCGCAAGACCAGATCGCCAATTTGGGCCTGACGGGAGGTGAGCGCCAGATTTTGAATTCGATCTAGGGCTTCGCGGACTGAGACTTCTGTTAAGTCCATCAGCCGATACTGCCCAATACGAACCGCTTGTGCTTCAGGCTTGAGGCGCTTGCCGCAGCATACATCGCAGGGTTCATCGATCAGGTATTGTTCCAGCTTTTGTTTATAGATATCTGAGGTGGTTTCTTTATAATGCCGATCCAGCAGTGGGAGGACACCCTCATACTTGCGATGGTAGCCTTTGGATTCGCGATAGCGAGAATCCACTTCCATATAAATGGGTTCGGTGGTCCCATTCAAGATGGTGTGTTGCTGCTCGGTGGTTAGCTTATTCCAAGGGGTTTGCAGTTCAAACCCTAGGGCTTGGCCCAGGCTATAGAGCAACGAGAAGTAATAGGTGTTGTCTTTCTCAGACCACGGGGCGATCGCCGCATATACTGGCAAGTTTGGATCAGGAATCACCAAATCGGCTGAAAACACCCTTAAGCTGCCCAGACCATGACAATGGCCACAGGCTCCGTAGGGTGAGTTGAACGAGAACAAGCGGGGGGACAGTTCTTCCATGACTGCCCCATGTTCGGGGCAAGCAAAGTTTTCGGAAAATACCAGCAACGAGGACGATGCAGTCTCTCCATAGCTGCCACCTGCCTCGGCGGCTTTAGGTACATCGGCCCCATCGGGCAGCGGCAATTCCACGACGGTTCCGGTGCTGCCTTCGGCCTGCAATAGCTCTACCATTGCAATGCCATCTGCTTTGCGCAATGCAGTGGTTAATGAATCAACAAGACGTTCTTCAAGGCCATCTTTCTTAATCAGCCGATCCACAACAACTTCAATGTTGTGTTTGTAGTTTTTATCCAGTTCAATGTTGTCGCTAAGCTCGCGCACCTCCCCATTGACCCGCACTCGCACAAATCCCTCGGCGGCCAAGCCAGAAATCAGCTTGCGATGGGTACCTTTTTTGCCCCGTACCACGGGCGCTAGGATCTGAAACCGCGTCCGATCAGGGAGCTGCATTACCTGATCCACCATCTGATCAATGGTCTGTGGTGAAATCCGGCGATCGCAATGGGGACAGTGGGGTTCTCCTGCGCGACCATACAACAGTCGCAGGTAATCGTAAATCTCGGTGACGGTACCGACGGTCGAGCGTGGGTTATGAGACGTGGATTTTTGGTCAATGGAAATGGCCGGACTTAACCCCTCAATGGCATCGACATCGGGCTTGTCGACTTGGCCTAAAAACTGCCGTGCATAAGCACTAAGGGATTCCACATACCGGCGTTGACCTTCCGCAAAAATCGTATCGAAGGCCAGGGAAGACTTCCCAGAACCGGATACCCCTGTGAATACAATCAACTGATTACGGGGCAAATCCAGGTCTAAATTTTTGAGATTGTGCTGGCGAGCACCGCGAATCCGAATCGCGTTATCAGGCTCCCTTACCCCCTGAGCCGAATGTCCATTATGTAGTGCAGAACTCAATGCGTCAGGTTGACGAGCCATAAACCCAAAGTCAGACAAAGCATTCATTATTCTAACGCCAACGTTTCGTACCGATGGGCGGTTTTATTTCCGATTAGCTCAAGAGTTCGCATGCACCCATACAGAAACGCTCAGCAAAATTTAACCCAACCAAAACCTAATCATTACCCAATGTTGAAGTTGGCTCAGTAAGCTGTACCCAAAGTTTCAAGGCGACGTGTGCAATGGATCCTTCTGCCCTCGCTACAGCTACCATCTCTCAAGATTGGCGTCAGCTTCTCGAAGGCCTCTATCAGGGGCGCAATGTTACAACGGTTAAAAGCGGCCAATTTATCTATATGCCTCCCCATGAGGTTTTAATCGTGTGTCGCGGTGTTGTACAGCTCAGTACCCTATACCCCAATGGGGATGAAGGGTTACTCGGACTGGTTTGTCCCTCGATGCCCTTCGGTATCCCGTTTTCTCACCTCAATCCCTACGAAGCAATGGCACTCACTGAAGTCGTGCTGATGCGGGTTCATATTATGGAGCTAGAGCAATCACCCCGACTGGCGCAAAGCCTTTTCCGAGAATTGATGCGCCGCCTGCAACAAACAGAGATGCTGTTGGCGATCGCCGGACATCGTCGTGTGGATGATCGACTGCGGCAGTTGCTCATGCTTTTGCGGCAAGAGTTAGGTCAAGTGACACCTCAGGGCACACGCCTCAGTGTGCGGTTTACACATCAACAACTGGCGGGGCTTATTGGCACAACCCGCGTCACCGTCACTCGGCTGTTGCGAGAATTTCGGGCAGAAGGTTGGGTCGCGTTCGATCCGGCCAGAC
>DATNQK010000173.1:0-5310 GCA_036704065.1 Stenomitos sp. | reverse complement strand
TCGAGCAGCCTCCATCACCCGGAACCGCAGTCTGGGGGGAGGAGCGATAGGCGGACTAGCGTGGGCCATCAATCCCAAAATAGCCTCTAGTTCTTGGCGCTGGACTTCTACCTCAGGATTTTCTGCCAAGAGGCCTTCTATCGTCTCGCGGTCTGCGGACGGTAGCGTATTCAGGATATACCCGATCAGTAGCGCCTCTGTTGGTTCTGACATTGATGCTGAAAACTAGCCTCGAAAGTGTCCTCTTAAATCTGAAATTCTGAAGTTCTGGAATTGAACGTGTTAACTGATTAAATCCTGCAATGAGAGCTTTAACTTAGAAAAACTCAACCGCACCCAGCTTTTGACAGTCCCCACCGGAATCGAAAGTTTTTGAGCAATTTCGCTCTGACTTAAGCCGCCGTAATAGGCCAACTCCAATGCTTGACGTTGGTTTTCTGGTAAATCAGCTAAGGCTTGCTGAACCCGCTGCGCAATCTCATCGGAAACTGCTGCACTCATCGGCACACTGTCACTAGAGATAGGTGATTGAACCGACCCTAGTCGTTCGAGAGCCTGTTGTTTCGATTGACGCGATCGCACTCGATCTATGGCACGCGATCGCACCAGTAACGCCACAAATGTTTTCAAAGAACCTCGGCTTGGATTGTAGGTAAAGTTATTCCAAAGACCCAGAATTACGTCTTGGACTAAATCTTCAGCCTCTTGCGGAACGTTAAGAATCCGCAGTGCCAACCCGTACATCAGAGCGCCGTAGCTATCGTAAAGCTGCTCAAGCCCTCGAACATCTTTGGACTGGAGGGCACGGATTAATTCTTGTTCAGACAATAGAGATGTCACGCATTTATCCTGGTCGGCAGCAACGCACTTCATCTAAGCTCTCATAATCTATACGAGAGGGGTTCTCACAAATAGCCCAGAGCAATATTAGCTTAGGGTGAGAACAAAATAGCTGCTCTAATCTTTACACTCCCCCCTTAAAGCGATGGTGAATTGTAGTGTATTGTTTCCAAAATTTGGAAATTTTTAGGATATAACGCTACGCATCACCACCAGTTGACTAGGTTTATGGGGTTTTGGCACCGACTCACGGGTAATAAATAATTGACTCACCCGCCCCGCATATTCCTGCACAGGCACAGGAATATTTACCATTACTTTCCCGTTGGCATCCGGCTTAACAGCACCACAGGCAACCGTTTTACCTTTTGAAATAGCCCACATTTGATAGATTTCTCCCTGTGAGAGAACTGGCAAATGATGCAACTCAATATGCGCGCGAGACTCTTCGAGATCAATCACGACATTACCTTTTGACGCAGATGCAACAACTGTGCCTTTCAGTGTAAATGTCTGATGAGCATGTCCTTCTAAGGTTTTAATTTGAGATTCGAGGTGTGCCACTTGGGTACGTAGCTGCAAATTCTGATATGCAATTATCCCCAACAGTGCCGTCACCCCTAGCGCAATTGCCACGGCCCATCTTGATGGCCTTTTTGACACTGCGGGTTGTGGGTGTGTTATTTGTGGCTGAACAGCTTGCGGCTGAACAGTTTGTGGCTGAACAGCTTGTGGCTGAGCAACCTGGCTTTGCGCTGCAGACAGAATACGAGACCGCAGGGTTGAGGGTGGCTGAACAACCGATTGTTGGCCAACTAGACCAAGAACTGCTTCAAGCTCTCGTACCTCATCCCACAATGCTGGGGACTGTGCCAGCATTGCTTCTATCTTGAGGCGCTCTTGCTCCGCCAAAATTCCTAGAACATAGCCAGTCAGCAGTTCTTCAACTTCATCAGGTATGGAAAAAGGGGCGGAGGGCATAGGACGTCACTTGATTTCAAGGTGGATGGATGCTCTATGGATCAGTCACTTTGTTTTGCTAGGCCACCAAGACAACGCAAGGCTTAGAGTAAGCTTACCCAGTCACCCTAATGCTCGATCAGGGGGATCAGATGTTTCTCATGCCTATAAAATATACGGTTTTCTAGGGCGTTTGGATCAGTTCCCACCCTCTAATTATGACAAAGCTTTCAGCGGTCTCTAGCCAGCCTTTTGTTAGGGCTGCACATTTTTTTTGGAAAAGATGTGATCCAACTCATCTGCTGCCCCGTATTCAGATCAGAGATAAGCGAAAGGCGCCTTTCCACCCTTACTCGTTCAAATTTTTCCTAAAAAAGCCAAAACAGCCAGAAAAATATCTAATCTCGCTGCCTCAGGCTTACAAGCTATGAAAAGTCACCTCTTAGAAGGGATGGAGCATCATGTCTAAAAAGAATCTGATCGCTGGTGTTGCTTTAGCTTTAGTCGTTGCAGGAACCCTTGCTAGCGCTGCTGATGCTAGAAAAGGTCGTAAATGCCCTCCTGGATACGAAGACATCAATGATGTATGTGTCTACGTCGGTCATCAGTAATTCCAAGCCGCTGTCCATGTAATTTTGGCTCTGTATTTCTCATCTTTAAACTCATTTCTCGTAGGAAGAAAAACCATGTCTACCAAGAATCTGATCGCTGGCGTTGCTTTAGCTTTAGTCGTTGCAGGAACCCTTGCTAGCGCTGCTGATGCTAGAAAAGGTCGTAAATGCCCTCCTGGATACGAAGACATCAATGATGTATGTGTCTACGTCGGTCATCAGTAATTCCAAACCGCTGTCCACGTAATTTCGGCTCTGTGTTTCTCATCTTTAAGTTCATTTTTCTGTAGGAAGAACAACCATGTCTAAGAAAAATCTGATCGCTGGTGTTGCTTTAGCTTTAGTTGTTGCAGGAACCCTGGCTAGCACTGCTGATGCAAGAAAAGGCCGCAAGTGCCCTCCTGGATACGAAGACATCAATGACGTATGTGTCTACGTCGGTCATCAGTAATTGAACACTTCTTTTCAGACGTCCTAACCGTCCATTTAATTAGGACTAAACATGAAAAAACGAGACAGGATTAAGCTCTTGTCTCGTTCTCAGCATGTGTAGGAGTCAAACTTATACGCTCAGCAAACGATCAATCCAACGATTGACAGCGGTACGCACTTGTCGGCCTCGATGCCAACGCTGAAAAGCTTTTTCGTAGGCTTCGCCTTCACTGTGAAACACAGTCCAAGCATTCAGCCCTAAGGAAACGCTCCAGCAAACCAACACGACAACGTATACGGGCCAGAGAAATCCTAGCCCCATAAAGATCTGTAGGGCAGTGATACCTGTATTGACAATTGCAAAACGAACCACCTTTTGTTTTAGCGTGGCACGACGAGACGCATCAAAGGCGTCACGCTTGAGGCGGTCATTGTTGGATTGCATCCAAGCTTGTTCGGCTTGCTGGACGATCGCAGCCGGAATGGCTAAATCATCCGCCACCTCTAGCAATTGTGCTCGGGTAAATTCTCCTGAGTAGGCGTGCTGAGCGATCGCCAAGTTTAAAATCTGCTGCACATCTTCTTGGGTGTAGACGCGATCTGCTTCAGGGTTCGCCATAGCTGCCGTCCATTTTCTCCATCGGAACGCAACCTGCACAAATGCAGTTGAGTTTATAGTTCCATTATGCCAAAGACGATAGGATGCGTAGAGCGGTCCAGATAACCGTACCTCTTGCTTCTCCTTTTTGCCTTCACCTCTATCAAGACACGCAACAGATATGGACGAGTTTATTCAGGCCGCCATTGCAGAGGCCCGTCAAGGGTTGCAAGAAGGTGGCATTCCCATTGGGTCGGTATTGGTCAAAGACGGTCAGATTGTAGGACGCGGGCACAATCGCCGGGTGCAGCAAAACAATCCAATTCTCCATGCTGAAATTGATTGCTTACAAAATGCAGGACGCATTGGTCGCTATCAAGACACAGTGTTGTACTCTACCCTCATGCCTTGTCATCTGTGTGCAGGGGCAGTGGTGCAATTTGGCATTAAAACCGTGATTGCAGGAGAGTCGGCAACGTTTCCAGGCACGAAAGACTTTATGGAAAGTCAGGGTGTGCATGTCGTTGATTTAGATTTGGACGAGTGCAAACAACTGATGCATGATTTTATTACCAAGCATCCTCTGCTTTGGAATGAAGATATTGGCGAGTTATAAGTAAGGGCTATGCCCTAGGAGATTGTCTTGACCAAGCCTGCGATCGCACTTGCCACGGCCCTAAAGCGGAATCGATGGGGCCAGTGGGTTGCTCTAGGCCATCGGTTTCAGATTGGGGTGTGAGCGGTAAAGTTGTGTGCAGACTCAACGTTCCTGCTTGACCATGCGCCTCATGCAGACGCACGATCCACTCTTGCGGAGATGATTCTGACTGTTTCATCGCCATCAGTACCGCATGATCTGGAAAATCCGAGAGGAAACTGTGCGCTAAATCGAGTTGTCCTGCCATCGCACAAGGATTCGACAGTTCCAAACAAAGCAGCGGACGATTCAGTTCATACCCACGCCGCACTGTCTGGGCCGTTTGCCAATCGCCACGGTGAGGATAGAGCGCATAGGTAAACTGATGCATCCCGCGATCGCATTCTGGGTCGGGCCAACGCGGACTACGCAATAGCGTCAGGCGCAGACAACTGGGCTGTGCATCGTAGCCGTATTTACAATCGTTGAGCAAACTAACGCCATAGCTACCATCTGCCTCCGTTAGATCTGCCCAGTGCAAAGCTGGAACTTCCCATTTGGCTTTTTCGTGGTCGGTTAATGGTTGTGGATTGGGGAGGGTAGGACGGGCGATCGCCGCACAAGGAGATTCGTAGGTAGCAGAAGGAGACGTCACACTAAGCGGAAACGCGGTTTTCACTAAAACATGGGTTTCTTGCCAATCCACTTGGGTTTCAATGTTCAGCACAGAAGCATTTCGCGGCAGACGGTAGGTTTGGGTAAAGGTTGAATTCCGCCACTGCCGCACCACTTCGATGCCCTGCTCCACTTCGCCATAAATCATGTCCGTCATGGCAATGGAAACCAGGGTGGCAGGCTCTAGAAGATGTTGGGCGTAGTTCGGGTCGATATTCCAAGCATCCCAATACTGCCCCTGATCTTGGAAAAATTGCAGCACATTCCCTGGCTCGCTCAAAACATGACATTGAGCAGCGTAGTCCCAAATGGATGCAATATTGCCTGTCTGTTCGCAAATTTCAACCCGCAGGTAGCCATTATCTAATACCCATTCTTGAGGTGCAGGCGTTGGGGTCGGCAGTGCGGTGGGGACATACCAAAAGACCCGATAACCGATGGAAGGAATTTCGTTTGCCCAAAAGCTCAAGGTCTGAGTTCCCCAATTGTATTGGGCAGAAACGGTTTGCCCATCGCCATCTAAAATCACGCCATAATCTGGTGCTAGCCAAGAAACC
>DATNQK010000172.1:0-1719 GCA_036704065.1 Stenomitos sp. | reverse complement strand
TAAGGCCTCGTCTCTTTGACCTGCCGCATCGTAGGCTGTCACCAACCAGATCTGAATGGCACCGCCCAGGGGAGAGGATTGGGATACTAACGCTAGAGCCTTTTGAAAGCAATCGATAGACTCGCGATATAGCCCTCGCTCAAATGCAGCTTGACCTGTACTGTAGGCAGTCATTGCCTGCTCAGGGGGCACGTTTGGGGGGTGCTCAACAGTCATTACAATCTCCCTCTCATTTTCGTGCGCAGGTATTGTGCAACCAGGGCTTCGCTGACAAGGGGCGCTGGTGCATCCAAGACGAGTGAACCCTGCGCTTGTAGTTTAGCGAACGCCAGCCGACGTTGGTGCAACAGATCCAGGGCAACGGCTTGGGTGTAAAGCTGTTGCACCGCATTGGAGGGTGGAGTAGGGGCCATTTCGAGGGGGCGGTGGGCTTGGGCATCCACTTGCGGATCTCTCAAAGCGACGCAAAAGGGTAAAAAGCGAGGGCTGAGTCGTCCCATCGCCATCAATAAGTCTTCAGAGGCAATTTCATCGACAATATCGGTGAGGACAACTACGAGGGCTCGGCGAGTGTATTGGTTCAGGATCTGCGCGGCAACCCCAGAATAGTCCGATTCCGAGCGGTTGGGTTCAAGGGCGTGTAACACATCCATGAGGCGGGATAGGTGAGACAAGCCCGGTTGAGGCGCAATCCAGTGCTGAATGGTTTTATCAAATACGGCCACGCCAACCTGATCGCCCCGTCTTAAGCCTGCCAGCGCCAGCGACAACGTTGCATTGAGCGCCCAGTCAAAGCGGCTGAGGCCTGCAACTTGGGCAGTCATCAATCGCCCTTGATCGAGCAAAATCAACAATGGTTGTTCACGCTCTGGCTCTAGCACTCGCACAATAGGTTGCTGTCGTCGCGCCGTTGCTTTCCAGTTAATTAAGCGCACATCGTCGCCGACGGTATACTCACGCAGTTCCGCGAACTCTGTGCCGCCCACCCGATGCCGCCGCTGTAAGTTGCCTGTGGCATCTAAGCTTAAACGGATGGACAATTGCCGCAGGCCAATCAAATCTGGATAAACCTCTACTTCGGTGTTTGCAGAGACCTGCCATTGGCGGAGCACCAATCCCCAAGGACTTGGAAGACGCAAATGCGCGGACGTCCAGCTAAAATGGCCGCGTCGTGGAGGCCAGAGGCGATAGGTGAGTTGGATCGGTTGCTCAGAAGAAAGATCCTGGATCGACAGGACATCGGTATCACAACGAAACTCTGTGGGGATGCCGTCTTGCAGTTGCAATGCTGTAGAGCGCGTGTTTGCCGGATGAGCCAACACCTGTAAACCTAACTCAATCGCATTCTCACGACCGATTGAAAGTTTTGCTTCACAGCTTCGCGTAAGTTCGATTTGCCACTGTAATGCTTGGCGATAGTCCCAACTGGCGATCGCCAAAATGATAGCGTCGTACAACCCCATCATGGCCCACTGAACTTCGACCCTGCTGCCTGGCATCCAGCTCAGTCCTAAGGGTATCAGGAAGCCTAAACCCAACCAGACATAAAGCCGAGCAGTAGGAATAAAACGGTTCTGTGTCGCAGCAGCAGCAGTGGTAGAAACGGTCATCGCGGCACCGGAACTCGGGACAGTAAGTTCCGAATCACTTGATCAACAGAGACCCCATCGAGTTGAGCCTCGGGTTTTAAGATCAAACGGTGGCGCAATAGCGGTAGGG